>CAZORO010000755.1:1941-2204 GCA_964581845.1 uncultured bacterium | reverse complement strand
GGATTCATGCTGCCATTGCACGTCAGGAGGGGCCTTACAAGATTTCGGTTCACTCTGGTTCTGATAAGTTCGCTCTTTATCCCATTATCGCAAAGGAAACAGGCGGGCAGGTGCATCTAAAGACCTCAGGGACCAGTTACCTGGAGGCGCTCCGTATCGTGGCAAGGCGTGATCCAGCCTTGTTCCGCGCGATCGCCACATACAGTGCCTCTGTCTTCGAGGAGCAGCGCAAGTCATACCACATCAAAGCCTCCCTGTTGGAG
>CAZORO010000755.1:0-1931 GCA_964581845.1 uncultured bacterium | reverse complement strand
TATATTTCATACCCCAGAGCATGCTCACCACGCCAGGTTTTGCATGTCTGCTTCGGGGCAGTGTTGAGTGCGGAAGGAGGTAAACGCTTTGCGGAACCTCTTAAGGCATTACTCCGGGAAGCTCGCGCGGAGTATGCCGAGTCTCTAGCTGAGCATATCAGGAAACACCTGGTGGCATTTGGGTAAGGCATGCTCCTTTCTCCCTCCACCCCCACCCTTCCCCACAAGAGGGGGAGGAGGTTTACGGTAACTGAAACAAAACCCGCTCAACTTGCCGCGCGGTGAGTGAGATGATTAAATGAGTTTGCGAGTAAGACCCCTGGTCCAGGCGGATCAGGGGTTTTCCGCGTTGATCCTGAGGGAGGAAAAGAGTGGGAGCCACTGCGGTTGCTGACCTGATTACTGAACTTTCCTGGGCGGATCTGCCCGATATCCCACGCTGCCGTGTTGGAGGAGCTGTCGGAGCCAGCTACCTGGCCACTATTGCCGCGGTTACAAAGAAGGCCCGGGGACCAGTGGTTGTGGTAGTCCATGACCAGCCGACGGTTGAGGAGGTGGTTGAGGGTCTGGTCTTCTTCGGGGCTCAAAGCGCGGAGGAGTTCTGGGAGTCCCATAAGAGCGGACGTAGACCAGAACCCCATCATTTGCCCCCTGTTCTTCCCTTCCCTCACCATGAAACCCTTCCCTACGAGAACAAGGATCCGGAGATCCACCTCAAGAGCGACCGTCTCAGGGTCTTCCAGGTCCTCTCGGACCTCTACCAGGACAAACCGGTCCTGGTACCCGATCAAAGGGTCATCCTGGTGGCGCCGATCCGCGCGTTGATGGCACGCATGGCGGATATTGCACGGATCAAGCGTTCCGAGCGGATTCTGCTGCCAGGCGCCACACTGGACCGCGATGATTTCGTACGTTTCCTCGTGGATGAGGGATATGAGCATTGCGAGCTGATCTCTGACTGCGGACAGTTCTCGGTCCGTGGGGGGATCGTCGACCTCTTCCCCTTCACCTCCTCCGAACCCATCCGGGTCGAGCTCTTCGGAGACGAGATCGAATCGATACGGACCTTCGATCTGCTGACCCAACGCTCCAAGCAACGTCTCGATTCGCTGGTTCTGGGAGTCGGCGATGAGTTCCGTCAGATGATCGCGAGTTGGCGCAAGAATGAAACACTGCATGGTCTGGCGGAATTTCTCCCCAATGAAGCACGGATCTTCTGGTTGCTGCCGGATTCTCTGGAGGAGGAAGCCAGCCGGGTCAGCTCACTGGTGGAGAAGATGTATCTGCAACGCTCCTTCCTGGAGGAGGAGGGCGAGATTGCTGGGGAGAATCCACTCCTGGAAATTCCTCCTCACAGCTTTTGTACGGACTACCAAGGCTTGCGCGAGGAGATGGAGCGTTTCCCCTGGGTGGAGATTGTCTCGGAGCTCCCCTTCCATCCCCCCTGCCCGCCGGACGAGATCAATCTCCCCGTCTCCAGTCCCAACCTGATGGGCATCGATTTTAAGATGAAGGTTCAGGAGATCGTCCGGCGAATTGGAGCGGGTGAGCGCTTCATTCTGGTGTGCGATGCGGAGGGGCAGCGCGAACGGCTCAAGGACTTGATCCTCGATACCCTCGAGGAAGGTGGCGATGCGCTTGATTCCGCCGCCATGCGCCGCGCGGCACTCGCCGCCGAACATGCACGCGAGTACACCCAGGAATCCGCTTACCACAAACGTCACAAGCAGCGTGCTTTCGATGTTCCAGGGGTGGATCTGCTTCTGGGGAGCTTGCGGCATGGGTTCCATTGTGAACTCACCCATCTGACCGTGGTCTCCGAGCAGGAGATTTTTGGACGATTCCGGCGGATCCGTACCCGCAAGCGTTTCGCGATGGGTCTGCCAATTATCGACTTGGTCGACCTACAGGTGGGACAGATTGTGGTCCAC
>CAZORO010000754.1:0-2205 GCA_964581845.1 uncultured bacterium | reverse complement strand
TGAAAGCAAGTTCAAAGTCATGTGTGACCTCGGCACAGGTATAGCCTGAGTATTTGGCGGTGAACTCGGCCGCGAAGGGACGGATGGGAACCCGATCCGGTTTTCTGTTCTGTAGTGCGGTAGTGTAACGCCGTAGCCTTTCGGCATAGAGTTTCTCGATTGCCGTCTCAGACATCATGTTCCTCCAGGACCCAGAGTCCGATGGGTTCATTGAAAAGAGAGCGTAACGATTCCCGCCTTTGTGAGAATGACAGATTATATGGACACTTTCTCACACCGTCATTCCCCCTAAGGCGGAAAACCGCTTCATCATCCCTTTTCCATGAGTCCGTAAGGGTAGTATCCGGAGCCTCCAGCTGATAGTCCCATTCTCTTTGGTTTTCGCTCCACCCGATCCGGAATTATCATCACTGACCTAGCTGCCGTTTTCGCGGGATTCCCCGGCCAGCGTTTCTCCAAGTTTGACTGATCGATAGTTTTACGCCTCACTCTTTCCTTGCGCGAATTGGTTTCACCCCGCCTGTCATCCAGAATCATCCTCTTTCACCGGCTTTTTACCTTTTCCAAATCAACTTGCGGAACCGCTGCTCATCCCCAGCATGGATAGAACCCCACATCCGATTCAGTTAAAATCTCCTTAAAATAGAAGGAGTCATTGTTGTTATGCCCACACTTGAGGTCCATGAAGCGATCGAGCGTCTCCGCCGGGGTGAGCTGCTCATCGTGGTGGATGAAGCTGACCGTGAGAATGAGGGCGATTTCATCTGCGCCGCCGAGAAGATCACACAAGAACAGGTGAACTTCATGGCTCGTTATGGGCGTGGTCTGATCTGTGTTCCCACCACCCGCCCCCGTTTGGATGATCTCGGGATCCCCATGATGGTGGAGCACAATTCGGCCCTCCTGGGGACCGCGTTCACTGTCTCGGTGGATTATAAAATTGGGACCACCACGGGCATCTCGGTCTCCGACCGGGCCGCCACGATCCGCGCCATGGCGGACTTGAATTCAAAGCCGAAAGACTTTGGTAAACCCGGTCACATCTTCCCGCTGTGTGCAGTGGAGGGTGGAATTCTCAGGCGTGCTGGTCATACCGAGGCGGTAGTGGATCTCCTCAAACTGGCGGGGATGCAACCTGTCGGAGTGTTGTGCGAGATACTCGATGACGATGGCACGATGGCCCGGATGCCGCGTCTGGAGGAGATTGCCGAGGAGCATGGACTGGGAATCCTGACCTTGGTCGATCTCATCGAGTACCGGATGCGCACGGAGCGGCTGGTTCACCGTGTGGCCTCCGCGAATCTTCCGACGCGCTACGGTCATTTCACGATCCATGGCTATTCCACCACAGTGGATAACAGTGAACACCTTGCTCTGGTGAAGGGAATTCCGAATCCAAGTATTCCGGCTTTGGTCCGGATCCATTCCAGCTGTCTGACGGGTGACCTTCTGGGATCCCTGCGGTGTGATTGTGGTTTCCAGTTTCATATGGCGTTGGAGGCTATTGGCGAGAGTGATTGCGGAGTCATGCTCTATCTCAACCAGGAGGGACGTGGGATCGGTCTGCTCAACAAGATCATGGCTTACCAGCTTCAAGATGGTGGAGCGGACACGGTGGAGGCCAACTTGCAGCTTGGCTTCAGCAGCGACCTGCGTGATTACGGTATTGGCGCGCAGATCCTGGTCGATTTGGGAGTCAGGCGGATCAACCTGATGACCAATAATCCCAAAAAGGTGGCTGGTCTCGCCGGATATCACCTGGAAATTGTCGATACAGTACCGCTCGTAACAACACCCACGGAGCACAACCGCCGCTATTTGGAAACCAAGCGGGACAAAATGGGGCATATCCTTCCCTATGAGGAGCACGAATGTGATTGTTCTTGAAGGCAACCTAACCCTTACTCCTGGCGCGCTGTATGCCGTTATCGCCAGCCGTTTCAACAACTTCATTACCGGGAAGCTTCTGGAGGGAGCCATGGATGCTTTCAAGCGTTATGGAATCCCGGATGAGGCGCTTACCTTGGTGTGGGTGCCAGGCGCGTGGGAGATCCCTGTTGTGGCCAGCCAGCTGGCAAAAAGCGGGAAGTACTCGGCAGTGATCTGTCTCGGATGCGTGATAAAAGGCTCGACTGACCATTACGAGCATGTCGTGGCTGAGTCGGCCAAGGGGCAAAAAACAGCCGAAGCGGACAAACGCATCTT
>CAZORO010000753.1:0-2205 GCA_964581845.1 uncultured bacterium | reverse complement strand
AGCTCATCGGCCATCTCGACAACCGCCCGCAAGCCATTAACAAGATCGGTTTGTTGTTTCTCCAGACTTATGCGGTCGGAAATGTCGTTTTGAATGCCGATGAAATGGGTCACTTTCCCACTGGTATCATGGACAGGAGCAATCGACAACTCCACCCAGAATTGGGAACCATCCTTGCGGTAATTGCGCAGGACGACTTCCGCCTCACTTTCGGCCTGGATTGCCCGCCGAAGGATTTCGATGGCTGGTTGGTCACGATCCTCGTTCTGGAGAAACCTCAAGTTGCGTCCAATGACCTCTTCCGCGCTGTACCCCGTGATCTTTTCAAAGGCAGGATTTACATAAACCGCGGGATTGTCTGGTTGGGTCCAGTCGGTGATGATGATCCCATTAACCGCGGCGGTGATCGCACGGTCACGGATCCGTAGGCTTTCCTCAGTCCGGACCCTGTCAGTGATATCCTGTATAATGCCGAGTGACCCCACCGTTCTTCCGGTTTCATCACCGACCTGAACTGCCGAATCAGCCAGCCAACGTTCCTCTCCACTCTTAGTGCGTATCCGGTAATCCGCGCGCCATTGGGCCCCCACTACGTTCCGGAACTTTTGGATGGCTTCTGGGCGGTCAAGCCCCGCCAACTCTCCATAATAAACACTTTCAAGAATGATCTGAATCAGGAGATCGGCATTAAACTCCTTGGGTGTGTAACCGGTCAATTTCTCGATACCCGCGCCAATAAACTCATAGGTGCCGGTCGAATAATTACGATAATAAGGAACAGCATCGATACCTTCGATTGTGGTCCGGTAGAGCCTATCGGTCTTTCTGGCTGCTTCCTCCGTTCTTTTCCTTTCTGTCAGATCCTGTAAAATCCCCAGACAGGCGGTCACTCTCCCTTGGGCATCCAGTACCTCAATCGAGGCATCCGAAAGCCACCGTTCCGTTCCTGAACGGTGACGGATGCGGTAATCCGCGCGAAATCTCAAACCACTTTGTTCCAATCGTTGCTGTTGGATTTCATCCGGGGTGGTTTCCTTGGGAGATTCATGGATGATCTCCTCGATTAGACTCTCCTTGAAAATTTCCGTGGTGTACTCACTGCTACTGTAGCCGGTCAGATTCTCGATACCTTTTCCCAGAAAACTGTAGTAGGTCCCAATCCTTTCTCCCGCCTCATTGAGGATGAAATTCCTGCAATAAGGGACCGCTCCCACGCCCTCGATGGCGCTGCGGTAAAGCCTTTCGCTTTCACGGAGAGTTTGTTCAGCCATCTTCCTTTCGGTGATGTCCTGAAGAATACCCAAAGAGGATACTGCCTCCCCCTTCTCATCCATGGCTTGCACAGAGGCATTGGCCAACCATTTCTCGGTTCCATCGGGAAGGCGTAGATGGTAGTCCGCCGTCCAACTGATCCCTTCCTTATGACGTGCTTTCTGGATCGCCTCCTCAACCGGAAGGCCCGCTAGTTCTCCGGTGGGGATAATCTCCTGAGTGAATGTATCCAAAAGCTCCTGTGTGAATTCGGATGCGGAAACCCCTGTCAGCCGGGCAATCCCATCACCCACGAATTCGTATCCCCCTTTGGAGTAATTTTCGTAATATGGAACCGCACCCGCGACTTCGATCGCATCCCGGTAAAGCCGCTCGCTCTCCGAGAGGGCGCGGATCGCCATGTTCCGTTCTCCTACACTCACCGCCACACTCAAGGCCGATAGAATGGCCACTGCCAGGAATACTTGAAGGCGGAAAATAATCTCGGTGTCTGTTGTCCCGGGAGAATAAAATGGTCCGTAGCCATGGATGGTATATCCAACCGCCATGATGGATGAAATAAGGCACGCAAGAGAAGTCAGGGCAACATTGAATCGGAGCGCTCCCCACAAAAGAAAAGGAACAAGCAGGAAAGGAACGGGTCCCATCTCCCGAAGGACTCCCGCCTCTCTTCCAAACACCAGATGAATGGAAAGGATGAGCGCGCCTATCAGCAAGAGACCCTCTGCCATTCTGGGGTATGATAAACCCCTTACTGCTTGGAGACCGGTTGAAGACCAGGAAAGACACAGCGGTGTGACTACCAGAACTCCCATCAGGACGGATGTCCACCAGTCCAACCAGATCATCTGGGATGGTCCCACCTCCGGTACTATCAGGGAAACGCATGCCCCCACCGTGGCGCATATAGCTGAGGTACCCACTCCACCAATT
>CAZORO010000752.1:0-2206 GCA_964581845.1 uncultured bacterium | reverse complement strand
AATATGATGAATCAATACCATATCTAAACAAGTCGCTGGAAATCAACCCAACAAAGCTTGATGCATATCAAAATCTATCCCTTGTTTATCTCCGAAAAGGTGATCGTGTAAACGCTCGCAAGACGGCAGAGAAACTTAAAGAACTGGATCCAAAAGGTAGACATGGGGACTGGGCAACAAAATTCTTGAGAGACATGTGATACTGGGTATTCATCAAGGCTGGAACTTGGATGGTCGGAGTGGTGTCAGCCCAAGTGGATGAGGGTCGTTTCGCGAATGACTCCCTTGGTAGTGCAAGATAGCAAATAGAAATGGCACAAGCCCTGTTGTTTGAACTATGCTGAAACAGACCGGTTTGACACAGAGCGCGGTCCCTGTGGATTCCTCGATGACAGTAAGAACCTCTGTGTTACGGATTTCGCCTGGCCGGAGGGAGATTGAATAATGAAGAGGGGAAAAGCGATTGGGCTTTGGATGTTTGGTTTCTTTTTCATGCTTTGCCTGTCGTCCAATCTGTTTGCGCTCGAGTGGGAAACCAAAGAACTGGACAATGATGTCAAGAAGGGCGGTTACAAGATCGTCACGACTGACGAATTGAAAGGCTGGCTGGATGAAATCGATCCACGCTGGCTTTCGGATAGGGAGTCCATTTTGATCGTCGACACCATGCCTCGCGTCGACAGCTATAAGAAACACCACATTCCGTATGCGGTGCAGTTCGAGTTTCCCATCCAGGAGGTTCATCAACTGGATGACAAGACCAAGGCGGAATTGGAGAAAGTCCTGGGCCCGGACAAGAACCGAAAGCTGATCTTTTACTCCGGCTTCACAAGATGTGGCCGCAGTCACAACGGCGCCATGTGGGCAGTAAGACTCGGCTATACTAACGTGTATCGCTATCCCGCGGGGATCAAGGGTTGGATGGATGCAGGGAACCCCACAGCCACAGCGAACTGACGATCCGGTCGCCTCGTGCGCTCACATGGTGGCACGGAGACACTCGTGGCCCAAGGGGCCAAACACGGTCGGGCCGAGTCGTGCATTATTGACCGAGACTCCATGGCCATCTCCAACATGAAGACATGAGGCAAACCGCTCTGTCTGTCTGCATCCCCAATGAGCGAAGCTCGGAATACTGCAGTGGCAGTTCCCGTCCAGACAGCGTGCCGGATCATGTGATTGGGTTCCGTCCTTGTCGGGGACGATCCCGGTACCCCGAGCAACTCATGACACCCCGCCAATCCGGCCTGCCAGAGGCAGCGCATCAGGCCTTCTCACCCCCGCTTGACATCCACCGCTTTGGTTCTCTAGATTAAGAGATCACTTAATAAAAGGAGACACTCGTACATGAAAACCTTGCTCCTGAACCCCCCTTCATTTGAGAAATTCGATGGCGGTGCTGGAGCGCGGTGGCCCGCGCGCCGCGAAATCGCCTCATACTGGTACCCCGTGTGGCTGGCCTATCCTGCAGGACTGATCAAGGAAAGCAGACTGGTGGACGCCCCTCCCCATGGAATCTCCCCCGAAGAGACAATTCGCATTGCCAGGAATTTCGAGTTCTTGGTCCTTTTCACGAGCAAACCCGGGTTTGCAAACGATGTCCTCCTGGCGGAACAGATCAAGGAGGTGAATCCCTACATAAAGATCGCTTTCGTCGGACCACCGGTTTCAGTGCAGCCGGAGCAGGCCTTGAATGCATCTGAATCCATTGATTTTGTTGCAAGAAGAGAATTCGATTACACCGTAGCTGAATTTGCTTGGGGCAAGGAACTCCAGGACATCGAGGGAGTCAGCTACCGGAAGAATGGCAGAATCATTCACAACCCGGACCGGCCTCTCATCGAAGATCTCGATTCTCTTCCCTTCATAACGGAAATCTACAGGCGCGACCTGGACCCGACGAAATACAACATCCCCTTCCTCAAACACCCCTACATCTCGTTTTACACCTCGCGCGGTTGCCCAGCCCGATGCATTTACTGCCTGTGGCCCCAGACATTCACTGGACACCCCTGGCGTGTGCGGAGCAATGAGAACGTGGTCGCCGAAGTGCGACGGACCTTGGAGATCTTTCCGGAGGTGAAGGAACTGTTTTTCGACGATGACACCTGGGCTTGGGGAAAAGTCCGTGTGATCGAGCTCTGTCGACATCTGAAACCGCTCAAGTTCACATGGTCATGCAACAGCCGCGTGCACGCTGACTATG
>CAZORO010000751.1:0-2207 GCA_964581845.1 uncultured bacterium | reverse complement strand
ATTCTCAATGAGGATCAGCTGATCGCACGGATGGCCAGTTACCCGCTGGTGGTCATCCCGGAGCAGGAGGGTCTTCCCGACAAGGTCAAAACCGCCTTGCATAATTATGTCCAAGCGGGAGGACGTTTAGTGATCAATGGAATCGAGGCCAGCAAGGAGTTCCCAGACTTGACCGGGTGCGAAGCGCTCGAGGGGCAACGTGGTGGCGGGTGGATTCCCTCAGGGAATGGGACGGTTCCTATCGAGGGGACATGGCGGGATGTCAAACCCGGTACGGCCGTAGAGTTGGCTCCGCTCTTCAGTCAGAAAGATCCCGCCGGAAACGAGACCGGAATGCCCGCCGCGACAATGAACAAGGTTGGAAAAGGTGTAGTCGTGGCGATCCATGGTCCTGTCTTCAAAGCCTATCACCAGGGACATTACCCGATGCTGCGCGGTTTTATCGGCGAAATGCTGGCCGCCACCGAGGCTCCCGGATTGATCCATGTGGAGGGCCCTTGGTGGATCGAGATGTCAGCGCGCACTAAAGAGGGCAAGCGCCTGATCCAGCTGGTCAACCGTGCTACCTCAGGGTACCTCGCACCCAACCGTCACATGGTCTCGAGTGTCCCCAACACAGGCTCCTTCAGCATCACGATTCCCCTTGCCGAGAAGCCCAAGCGTTGCTACCTCGCCCCCGATGAGGAGGGGCTGGAATGGAGCTGGAAGGATGGGCTGCTGACCACGAAGATCTCGGGGTTGGCGATACATAATGTGGTGGTGATTGAGTGATCGTAGGGTGGGGCTTGCCCCCCCGAGTCTCTCATCTCCCCCATGGGGGGGGCAAGCCCCACCCTACGATCACTCCCCGCTTCCGGGTATCATTCCAGCAGTCCTCGGATTCATCAGAAAGGGTTTTTCACATGACTCAAGAGCAGCAACCTACAGAGCGCCCGCGGCGCGCGCCCGCGCGTACCATCCCAAAAGAACCCGGCACCTACCCGGTCCCCGGTATGCGCAAGATCAGCGCCAAGCGGCTGACCACCAGTATGCAAGAGTCACCGCATTTCTATGTCACCACCAGCATCGACATGGCCCCCGCCACAGCATTGCGCGAGGCAAAGAAAGCCCAGAACATCCGGGTCACATATAACGATATCATTGTCAAAGCAGTGGGGTTGGCCCTGCGCGAACACCCGCATGTCAACACCTATTTCAAGGGCGATGAGGTCGAGGTCTTGAACACCTGCAATGTCGGAGTCGCGGTGGCGCTGGATGACGGGCTGACTGTCCCGGTGGTCCGCGATGTGGACACCAAGAGTCTGGAGCAGATCTCTCAGGAAACCACGGACCTGGCCAAACGCGCCCGCGAGGGGAAGCTCCAACTCCCCGAACTCCAGGGCGGCGGCATCACCATCTCCAACCTCGGCATGTTCGATGTTGAGGTCTTCACCGCCATCATCAATCCGCCCCAGAGCACCATCCTGGCGGTCTCCTCGATCAAAAAGGTCCCCGTGGTGGTGGATGAGCAGATTCAGATCGGACTGCGGATGAATGTCACGCTCTCCTCAGATCACCGCATGGTCGATGGAGTGCTGGCCGCGAAGTTCCTAATGACAGTCAAGGACCTCATCCAACACCCCGAAAGGCTCTAGGTGATGTCCGATCCCTCCGGCAGCCGGCGGAGCTTCCTCAACCCCAAGAACCTCGTAAAGGTGGTCTCCACCGTCACCGGAGGCGAGTGGCCCTCCCCCTCCCCTGCGGGGGAGGGGGTTGGGGGGAGAGGTGGCTCCAAGGAGGGGGAGGAGGAGGAAGGCTGGCTGTACCGTGTTGGCAGGCCAGCCATGGCCACCCAGTTCGAGGTCCTCTTCGAGGTTATCGACGCGGAACTGATGCCGGCAGCCGAGTCCGCGCTGGAGATGATCGACCAGCTCGAAGCTCAACTCACGGTCTACCGCGACACCAGCGAGGTCTGCGCGATCAACCGTGAGGCTTTCGACCATCCGGTCGAGGTGGAACCTGGTCTTTTCGGTTTGTTGCAGGAGTGTAAACAAACCTGGGAGGAAACCAGTGGAGCGTCGGATATCGCTATCCACTCCCTATTGGAGACCTGGGGATTGTTCCGTCCACCAAGGAGAACTCCCTCAGAACAAGAGATCAAGACCGCGCTCGCACGGAGCGGGATGGATGGGGTAGAACTGATACCTCACCCCCCAAGACCCCTGACC
>CAZORO010000750.1:0-2209 GCA_964581845.1 uncultured bacterium | reverse complement strand
GTCACGGTAATAGAGAAAGTCGGTGTTGTTGGTGTTGGCCTGGTAAACTCCCAAGCGGTCGACAGCCGCATAATCATTGAGACGGAAATAGGGAGAATCCGTGTACCGGGCATCCAAACGGACACTGCATTCCTCGGCATTGTCCGCGAAGGTTCCCTCCCCATCTCCGGTTCCGGAGATTGATAAGGCTTTTTCATAGGAATGGGGAGTCAGTGCTCGGGCGAACAGGGAAACGAAGGTGTCTGGGGTGTCACCTGTCATTCTGCCGATGCAGAGTTCAGGGGTGTAATGGCCATCCTCATCCAGATTGGCATAAGTGTTATCGCTCATCCACAGATCAAACGAGTCATAGAAAGTGCAGTCGAGATGCCAACCGAAAGCCGGCATTGTGGCACTACATCCAACCAGCAGGAGATAGCCTGCATCCCCCCAGTTATTGGTCACCTTCTCATGAAAACGTCCTTGAATGTAATCGCGGATGTCATCTGGATCACCGGAACTGATGTAAGCCAATGTGGCCTCTCTTTCATTCGTGAAATTGGCCATCTCTCTGGGAACCGCTTGCGCCGATGCCCCACTGGGGGAGTGGATGGCATAGAACCGGGCAAGATTGGCGAGTACCACGTAATTAGTAGAAAAAAGATCCGCCTCTATCGCGGTGTTATCCCAATCATAGGAAACACCCACATATGACTGGTGGTAGTTGTGCCCCCAGTCATCCTCGGCATCGGTGGTACAAGAGGTCATCCGGTAGTCAATCGAACCTGTATGGCTAAGGAATGGTTTCACATTGAGGTTAATATAGCGCCCATCCCCTGGGCCAAGATCGGGAATGGGAATGGAGGGATCGATACGGTTCGAGACGATGTTTGCGTAGCTCGAATCGACCCCATTGCTGAAAGGCTGCATTCCATACAGACGGCAGTGAAGCATTCCGTCGTTGGCATTCCCCGCCCCATTGTTTTGCACATAGAACTGAAGACTCTCATAGTCTCCTTGATCGGTCACATTGTTGAGCGTGACCGACAGGTGGGGGGCATCCTCACGGACCGTGACCTGGTAATTCGCACCCCCATTATCCTCGGTGGTGGTGTTTCCGGACTGGTCGGTTGCGTGAACACGGAAAGTAATCACGGTCTCATTGGTGATCGATGAGAGATCGATATTGATCTGATGCTCGCTCCTGTATCCAGAAACCGTCGATTCTTGCCAGGCTCCAGCTCCAAACCGGTAGGATAGACCAGAGGTACAATTCTCATCTGTCAGCCAGCGGACATGCAGGGTACTATCGGATGTGCGGGGGTAGATGGGCACCCAATTCACACCCGCGATGACCGGCGGGAAGGGTGTCGAGCCAGTCGCATTCTCCGTGAGCGGGATGAAGGACGCCCCATGTCCCTTACCAACACAGACTGTCACATCCTTGTCGGCACGGATTCTCCAGGTACCGGTGCCCGGGTTGGCATTCACAACTGACCCCGTATTCACCACCGTAGATCCCATTAAGGCCTGAGTGGATGCATTCCGGACCTCGATATGGGTTCCATCCTCAAGCCCAGTTACATAGATGAAACCACCGGTATGGCTTTTGGTGATGAAATCACTGCCTTGCATATGGCCATTAGAGTCGAGCACATAGGTCATGTAATCCGTATTGTCCGCCGCGCTCCCTCCCAGAACCGAGATCGAGGCCTGTCCTTGAGTGGCTCTAACACGCACAACCCGGTAAAAGGGGGAAACAGAACCCGGGATGGTGTGAGTTTCCCCTTCATTCAATGTTCCGGACCACATTTGCCTGGGGGGAACGAATTGAAGGCTCTCGACAACCACACTGGTGCCATCGGCGAAGCTGTGGATGTTGAGGTCATCATCTGTTCCCTGATAGGTGTAATAATAAGAGGTACTCGCGGATGGACTGGTATGAGGGGGAACGAAGTATCCGGAATCATCCCGGGCCAGAACCATCACATCTCCACCCGTTTGGACCTGTAACTTGCCTGTTAGATCTCCTGGTAAATAGGCATAATAGTCGGCTGAGTCAGCCATGGAGAAATTTTCTCCACAAGATTCAAGACAGATCGAATCACAGCAGGTGAAGCCCGATGACGCGCCGTTGGGAGAGAAGATATAGCAGAGGTTGTCGCATCCATTGGTGGCCCGGAGATAGAAAACATCATCAACTTCGTGCGTGAATCGGAAGAAAATAACA
>CAZORO010000749.1:0-2211 GCA_964581845.1 uncultured bacterium | reverse complement strand
ATCAGCAAAACAAAAAGGAGCCGAACATGGACCGAAGCATTGGCGAAACCATTCTTACTCAGGAGTTGGAGGGAGCGAACCACCCCCTTGATTCCATCTTTCATCCCCAGACAGTCGCATTGATTGGAGCCACGGAGAAAGTGGGAAGCGTGGGAAGAACCATTCTCCGTAATCTGGTCACTAATCCATTCGGTGGAACGGTATATCCAGTCAATCCAAAGCGGTCCAGCGTGTGGGGAATCAAGGCATATCCCAGCATTGGCGCGGTTCCGGAACGGGTTGATTTAGCGGTTGTGGTTACTCCCGCTCCATCAATCCCCGGCATCATCGAGGATTGTGTCCATGCCAATGTGAAGAGCTCCATTGTCATCTCGGCTGGTTTCAAGGAGCTTGGGCCCGAGGGAGCCAAGCTGGAACAGGACATCCTGGCCCGGGCCCGGAAGGGGAATATCCGGATCATCGGCCCAAACTGTTTGGGAGTCATGAATCCCATCACGGGGTTAAACGCGACCTTCGCCGGTAGCATCGCCCGTCCCGGAAGTGTCGGATTGATCAGCCAGAGCGGCGCGCTCTGTACCGCCATCCTGGATTGGAGCCACCAGCACAAAGTCGGTTTCAGCGCCTTCGTTTCCATCGGTTCGATGGTGGATGTCGGCTGGGGGGACTTGATCGATTATCTGGGAGATGATCCGAAGACCAAGAGCATCGTGCTCTACATGGAGACAGTAGGTGATGCACGCTCCTTCCTGTCGGCCGCCCGGGAAGTCGCTCTCACCAAACCGATCATCGTCATCAAAGCCGGGCGTACCGCCGCGGCAGCTAAAGCCGCTGCCTCACACACTGGAGCGCTAGCGGGCAGCGATGAGGTCCTGCGCTGTTCCTTCCGCAGGACCGGTGTTCTCCAGGTCGACAGCATCGAAGACCTTTTCTACATGGCCGAAGTTCTCGCTAAGCAGCCACGTCCCAAGGGCCCCCATCTGGCGATTTTCACCAATGCTGGCGGTCCTGGGGTTCTCGCCACGGACGCTCTTATCATGGGAGGCGGCGAGCTGGCCGAAATTTCTGATGAGACGATGGAGGAGCTCAACACCTTCCTGCCGACTTCATGGAGTCACGGTAATCCCATCGATATCATTGGAGATGCGGATCCGGACAGATACGCCAAGGCATTGGAAACAGTCGCTAAGGATCCCCA
This sequence comes from uncultured bacterium, assembly GCA_964581845.1. Taxonomy (GTDB): domain Bacteria; phylum Hinthialibacterota; class Hinthialibacteria; order OLB16; family OLB16; genus OLB16. Next base: position 1,016 of record CAZORO010000749.1, on the reverse strand, counting down.
CAGTGATGGTCTTCTTGTCATTCTCACCCCCCAGGATATGACTGAGCCGACACAAACGGCGGAGAAGTTGGTGCCCTACGCTAAGATCGAGGGCAAACCAGTCCTGGCAAGCTGGATGGGCGGACCGGATGTCGCCGCGGGCGAGGCGATCCTGGCCAAGGCCGGGATTCCGACTTTTCCCTACCCGGATGTGGCCGCGCGCATCTTCAACTACATGTGGCGTTACACCTACCACCTGCGCGGCCTTTATGAGACACCCAGCTTGGGGCCGGATGACGATGAATTCCAACCTGACCGCGCCCAAGTTGAGAGTATCCTCAAGACTGCCCGTTCCGAGGGACGCACCTTACTGACAGAGTTCGAGTCGAAGGAAGTCTTGAGTGCTTATGGCGTTCCAACAGTCAAGACGGTAATCGCGGCCACGGAGGAGGAGGCCGCCAAGGCCGCCAAGGAGATCGGGTACCCGGTAGTCCTCAAACTCTTCTCCGAAACAATCACCCACAAGACCGATGTCGGGGGTGTTCAACTCAACCTCGATGACGATGAGGATGTCCGCCATGCCTACAAGTCAATCCAGAAGGGTGTGACCACGAAAGCGGGCGCGGAACACTTCCAGGGTGTGACTGTCCAGCCCATGATCAAACAGCGTGATGGAAACGAGAAAATCCTGGGGAGCAGCATTGACTCCCAGTTTGGTCCTGTTCTCCTTTTCGGTTCAGGTGGCCAGTTGGTCGAGGTCTACAAGGACCGCTCGCTGGGTCTACCACCCCTCAATACAACCCTCGCACGGCGCATGATGGAACAGACCATGATTTACAAGGCGCTCAAAGGGGTCCGTGGACGAAAGCCTGTCGATCTCCCCGCCCTGGAGCAACTGATGGTCCGTTTCAGTTACTTGGTCTCCGAGCAGCGCTGGATCAAGGAGATCGATATCAATCCATTATTGGCATCGCCCGATTGCTTGCTGGCTTTGGATGCGCGTGTGGTGCTTCATGATGCCACGGTTACCGAGGATC
>CAZORO010000748.1:0-2226 GCA_964581845.1 uncultured bacterium | reverse complement strand
ATGGGCACCCACGGCTGGACCATATCTGAAGACTTGGCGCGGGGATTCCACCGGGAAGATCGTGGTAGTTGTACATGGGATACTGCTCGCGTGAGGGCCAGGGCAGGGCATCCAGATCTTTGATGACCTCACGGCGTTTGTTGTGGCGGGTGGCTCCTGTCCCCTGATCGAAATAACTCAGGCCGTCCACTTCGCCAAGGTTTCCTCCCGTGTCCAGCGTCTTGGCCAGTTCCAGGGCGGTGTAGTCGTATTCACCACGCAGAGTAAAGTCGACATAACGGTGTTGAGCGAGGAAATCCTCGCCCTGATCAAGCATGTGGAGTCCAGCAAAGGCGATTTTGGTGTGAGGGCATCGCGCACGGAGGGCTTGAGTTTGACGCAGGTCGGTCTCCATCGATGGAGTCGAAACCTCAAGAATGACCAGGTCTGGCTGGAAGTCTGACGCCCGTTGGATATAACTCTCCTCGCTGGTACGTTCCCCGATGCCATCGATGGTCAGACACTCGAAGCCATCCCGCTGGAGGAGCGCGGTGGTATAAGCCATGTAGAAAGGGAAGGGCAAGTAAGGGCTGCATTCCGTCTCATAGTGCGGCCAGCGCGAACCCGCGCGGACTCCATAATAGCCCGGACGGTACCAAGGGCCATTGCCGAGAAAGACCTTCATCCTCATAACTCCTTCATTTACCCGCAATCAAAGGACGGGAGACCGGAAGTCCCGGTCCACGCCCTTTACTCTAGTTCCCGCCTTGGAAACCATCAAGCATGTAGACGGAATTCGATCAAACGGCCACCATCGATATTGTGCTTCTCAAACATTGCCCAACGAATTGGTTTCCCAGCGAAGAGACAAGCTTGGGTGCAGCTCTCTGCCCTCGAGCCAAACCAGTTGTGCGGATTGAAAAGAAACCTCGGCGCCCCACTGTGGGGAAGCGATCAGGAATACCAAGGGATAAAGAAAGTGCGGCATGAGAGATACCTCGATGAATGAATATGGTTCTACAGTACCCTGTATTGACACCATTGGGGAAGTTGACATTGGTAGGAAATTGAGAACTCCAATGTGGTATGATCTGTTCTAATCACAGGGGTTATGGTGCAGGAGTTTTTTACACAGTTTCTTCACTTGACTAAAAGTGATGATATATGCAGTATTATGATGATAAAATGACAACTTTAACCGTTCCGATTATCCAGGATAAAAGACGAAGCCGCCTTCTCAGCCGCTTCAAGTCACGCCTTGCTTTGAATCCCCGGCTGAACCGTTCTCTGGTGAGCTTCCAAGCTAACCGGGATCTCCCTTTCTTCAACTGGTATAAATACAAAGAAGGTTTCTCCGCTGGATTGGTGGATTGTCTGATCGCGGAGACAGGCCAGTCCACGGGACAGCTGCTGGATCCTTTCGCCGGCGCGGGAACCGCTTTGTTTGTTGGTAGTGCTAGATCTTTTAATTGCACTGGGATCGAAATCAGTCCCGTTGGGGAGTTCATAGTTTCCTCACGTCTAACGGCAAGCGGCATCCCTCCCAGAGCGTTGCGTAACCTTCTGGACAAGATCGCAGATATCAATTGGGAGGACTACTACAACGAGGAATACGCTTTCAATCACATCCCAATCACTGAAGGCGCTTTCCCGGTCAAGACTGAACGAGCTATTGGTGGCTTTCGGACTTATATCCACGAGTGCATTAAAGACTCAGGACTAAAACAGATCATGGACTTTGCTTGTTTTAGTGTATTAGAGCCGGTGAGTTATACTCGTAAAGATGGGCAGTATTTGCGTTGGGATTACCGTGCTGGGAAGGAACGTTCCAGCGCTCATTTTGACAAGGGTCCGATCCCGGACTTTAAAAATGCGATCTCCCAGAAGCTAAGATACATATACGATGATCTCGCGAATGGTCCAAGACAGGAGTTCTTTCATCTCGAGGATGATATTGACAATCCGGTGCGTGGAGAAATCAACATCAAGCGCGCCTCATGTCTCGATCTGCTCCCCCAAATGGGATCGGGATCGGTAGACCTTGTTTTTACCTCGCCTCCCTACTGTAATCGATACGATTACACCCGGACCTATGCTCTTGAACTCGCTTTCCTGGGGTGTGACGCCCAAGAAGTGAAGCAGCTCCGACAAGCGATGCTATCATGTACAGTTGAGAATAAAGCAAAAACCGCCTCAATCGAGGCCGGTTATAAGGACAGAAATGCGGCTGGGACCTTCCGTACGATC
>CAZORO010000747.1:0-2226 GCA_964581845.1 uncultured bacterium | reverse complement strand
CCTCTCCGCGCAAAATCTTGTCGACCTCCAACAACCAACCCCACATGACGCCCTCCTTCCTCCCTAAAACAGATGCAAGTCATGAGCATATTTTCAAAGGTGGAGTTTGACATGATGTAGATATATTGGCAATCGTTGTTCTTGTTTCAATTCTCTTTTTCTTTGTTGGTTGAAAAGACGGATGGTGGATGTTGAAGAGAAGGGACCGTCAGCGTCACCAGCGCAGCCGAAAGTGTGGTCAGCAGTTTCAGAAAGGGTGAGAGTTCTCCCTCACTCAAGCCCCGCCGCGCCAGATACCAGCCCACCAGGAACCCGAGTTGGATATTCATAAAAGGTACCCCCATCCCCATGCCGGTGCAGAAAATGTCCAGGACGGCATAGATGACGAAAGGTTTCAAGAGGCTTTTCATATCAGTGCTGTATAGTATGTGTGTTTTTGAATCACGGAATCTCAGGAAATTTTGGAAAGACACGGAAAACAGCGCCCCCTACTACAGATACCCCACCATGTGCCCCCACATGCGCGTCCCCATACAGAAAATGATGTACATCGAGAAGAACAGACCGGCCATGAAGAGGTATGGCCGGCAACCTTCCGAACGGGAGCCGATTACAGCGCATACAACCGTTTCGACAATCGGACCCAGAAAAAAGAAGAGGTTGGCAAACACACCTAGTAGGATCACCACTTTCCATAAAGCCGGGCCATATAAAAGGCCATCATGCTTGGTCACTGTCCCCAGCAGACGCAGGATGAGGAGACCATTGATTCCCTCCGACAGAAGGATGAAGTTGTAGAGGATGCGTAATTTCTCCCAGGTCAACCAAATCACACGAAGTTGCATGGCGGCGTGGTCCGCGAAGACCTCAGGCGCATAGTAAACGGATTCCATGGAGTTGCTCCTTTCGACAGCATTTTGGCTTTTCACCTTATTCCCACCTCACCCCTAAATCCCCTCTCCCCGTGTGAGAGGGAACTTTCTGCTCCCCCTCTCCCCGTGGGAGAGGGGGCTGGGGGGTAAGGTCTGAGAGAACTTATCCCTCACCCCTTCCTCCCCGCCGACCAATCCACATTGCGGGTCAGGTACATCACCGCACACAATCCCGCAAAGAGACCCAGTGACCCCATCAATAGGGCATAGTCCTGATTCTGGAGCACCACATAGAGGTAACCATAAAGCACCACTAGGACCCCACCAATCGTGAAAGCACGCCGCCGCTGATGAAGGATTGTCATACAATAAGCCACCACCGCACCCACCACCGCAAGCGTGGCGAGAGCATAGGCAGCGGTGAAACCGATGTGCTCCGCGAGCGACAATTCCAGCAGGAAGAACAGGCACATCGCCGCGCCCACCAGAAGGTACTGAACAATGTGAATCTGGATTCCCACCAGCACCTCGAACAGCCATAGGGAGCCTAATGTCAGTCCCAAAAAGAGTAGCGCGTATTTAGCACTCCGGTCCGCCATACGGTAGAAGTCGATAGGAGTGATAAAGGCCACCCCAAAAGTGGGTACCTGAGGATTGCCCTCAGTTTGAAGCCAACGTTGTGGGGTGTTCCGCCCCAGATAAGGAATATCCCAATGAGCCTCAAAACCTTCCGGTCCCAACTTCCTTTCAGTGGGTAACCACTCTCCCTGGAAACTCGGCGCGAACCAGTCAGAAGTGACAGTCACAGTGGTCCTTTTACCCAGTGGAGAAAAATAGGCACCCTCGCTTCCATTCAGAGAAAGCGGGAATGAGAAGGTGATCGTGCCTTCATTAGCCATCGCTCCCAACAAAGCATGAATCCCCTTCCCTTCTTTTTGGGATTTTCCTACACCAGGTTCAAAATCCACTGGTTTTCCATTCCAGGTCAGTTGAACCTGCTCCTGGATGGAGCCGGTATCAGAGATGTCCACCTCCACATAGGCTTCATCCCAGAGCACATCCTCGGGAGCAATCTCCCAACCAGCAAAATCAGGTTTCGCAAAAGTTCCCTCGAACTTGGCATTCATGCGGTACAGGAGCACCTTGTAAATGCCACGGTATCGGACCTCGGAGTTAATCTGACCAGTCACATTGAGGGTGTCTGGTAGAAAATGGGCATAGGAACGTATCACCCGTTGTTCTTCGACACCTTTGGAGTTCTTTTCGGTATAATGCCGTTGAAAAGGAATCACCAGTTTGGGACCATTAAGGACCTGCCGGTCTCCCCACTTTGAAGACACCTCCTGGACTACCT
>CAZORO010000746.1:0-2271 GCA_964581845.1 uncultured bacterium | reverse complement strand
GAAACGCCGCAGTCACAAACAGTCTATCCAGGCAGACGCTATTCCTTGCGGGTGGTAGGGCGCTCCAGCTTCACCTTGAAAGAAGACTGAGGCAGAATACTCACCACCCGGATACTGTTATCCGGCAGGGTCAACGAAGGCACAAGGGTGTATTCTCCCTCCCCGCTGCCGGTCAAATCCAGCCGAACATAGATCTGCGTCGGATCAAGCTGCTCCACCGCGGTAAAAGGGCCACTTAGGACCAACTGAATCGACTCCGGAGAAACAGTAGCCGTAAGTCCTGGGCCAACGCCAATGAGCTCAGGTCTGGCTTGCACCGTCAGTCGGCTCTCAACCGGCTCAATCCGCACGGAGACCTGCACCTGAGGTTCAACCAACACTGATAATCCCTCAGGAATCTGAAGGGCTACCGTTGCGGTAAAGCTCTCCCGGGCGTTCTCAAGCACAACCGGCTCCGTCTCCAGATATCCCGCATCGGCTGCTTCCTGCACGACGTCGCGCCGCCCCAACACGGTGACCGCAGGGGGCTGGACTTCGATACGTCCCAGCCGATAGCCAGTCGCCGGCTGCCCCGCTACCAGAACCCGCACAGCCATGTCGCGGATATTGCCCAACTGCTCCACCGGCACCTTAACAGTCACTGTTTTAGGGATCATCTGCACATAACTAATCGGATTGCCCGTCACGTCTAAGGGCACAGGGGCAAAGTCCCCTTCCACATCCTGACGTTGGTCAGTGATTAGGACGGTAATCAGGGAGCGCACCACCTGAGAGACTAACGATTGAGGGCCGCTGACCGTAACGGTGCGTGGAACGAACGTGGGCGTGCGAGCAACGAATCCCAAGGCCGGGGAACCCTCCAGCACAACCGTTGTAGAAATATCCAGGTCCGCCATCGGTTCGAGGGTCAGGGTAACATTCTGGGGGGAAGATTGCACTACCTGAACCGGCTTGCGGCGCACCTCCACCTCCACAGGCAGCGTAAGCAAACCAGGAGAGGCCTTCGAGAGGTCCACAAACGCCCGAATATCCTCTGCCTGCAAAATGCCCCAGACAGATTCCGGTGCACGGAGCACCAGTTTGGCCTTCACAGTTTCCACGCCATAGGCCGTCATCCCTGCGGGTACCCCTTGAACCTCCACCGGTACCGAGAGGGAATAAGGTTGCTCGACCGTCGGATCTTCGGCCTCAGTAGCCACGGCCCAAAAGAAGATCCCCAAAACCAGCGAGATCACAATCAGACTGAGGTCCTGTTTTAGATTAAATCTCATCTCCGCGACCCATCCGCCCACCAGGGTGTTTCTGCAGCACCTCGGGGACGCATCCAGTTCAGAAACGCAAAGGGTGACTCAGATGAAGCGTCCCCGGCGAAGAAAGCCCCTAAGGTCGATTCAAGCCGCTCCCCCTCCAAGTCTCGAATGATGCGCCCATTGTGAGCAATCGAGATACTGCCACGCTCCTCAGAGACAACCAGGGCCACCGCGTCGCTCCCTTCAGTAATGCCCAGTGCGGCGCGATGCCGTAAGCCCAGGTGGCGATCCTCAAGAAAAGCGGTAGTCAGCGGCATCACACAGGCCGCCGCCGCCAGTCGCCCCTCCTGGATGATCACCGCCCCATCATGGAGCACTGTGTGATGGTCAAAAATCGTGGTAAGCAGCTCCGTCGTCACCCGGGCATCCACCGGGACACCGGTCTCGATGTACTCTTTGAGGCCGGTTTCGCGCTCGAAGACGATGAGCGCGCCAATGTTTTTGGCCGCCATTTGCCGGGTGGCGGCAATGACTGCGGACAACATCTCCCCATAGCCCGCATCGTGAGTCGAAAGAGGGCCAAAGAGATTTCCTCGTCCCAGACGCTCCAGGGCACGACGAAGTTCCGGCTGGAAGATCACAGGCACGGCCACTAAAATTGCAGGAAGAAGCTGCGCCACCAGCCAGGAAAGCGCTGAAAGGCGCACCAGACGGCCCAGCAGAGCCAGTGAGACCAACAGAGCAACAATGCCGCGCACCAACGGCACGGCCCGTGTGCCCCTCAGAGCGTAGAAAGTGGTGAAGAAAAGTGCACTCACCAGGAAAATGTCCAGCAAATCCAGCCACGATAGTCGCTGAATCAACCAGCTAATGTCCCACATAATCCCCTATCACCCAAAATCCCATAACTTTGCCGGACACGCCCGCTAATAAGCCCCACTCGAAGTTCCGACAAAGACAATAATCTTACCCGAGGAGGAATCTCCCACTCCGCAAGCCAGGCGTATGATAGTAGCGCCGC
>CAZORO010000745.1:0-2277 GCA_964581845.1 uncultured bacterium | reverse complement strand
GTAATCCACGATGTTGAAGGCCCCTACGGCGTATCCACCATCCCGTGCGCGCCGGAGCATACCGGTCATTGTATCCAAACCCATGGTCAGTTCTCCATATTAATAAGCGCTCAGGACATGCTTTACCGCTGCGATGATGTCTTCTTCTTGTGGCACGCAGGCGGTTTCCAATTTTAGATTAAACGGAATGGCCGTGTTCTTGCCGGCGCAAATCTCGATCGGCGCGTCAAGGTAATCGAATACCTCCTGTTGGATGAGTGAAGCGATGTCCGAGGCCACGCCTCCTCGGCGTATGGCCTCCTGAACGATTACCACATGCTCGGTCTTGCGAACTGATTGGAAGATAGCATCCAGATCCAACGGGATGAGTGTTCGCAGATCGATCACCTCAACCTCGATCCCCTCCAGGGCTAGTCTTTGTGCTGCTGACAAGGACCGCGGCACCATATTCGACCAAGCGATCAGAGTGACATGCTTTCCACTCCGCTTGACATCGGCCTTGCCAAGTCCGATCAAGTACTCGCCTTCCGGAACGAATCCCTTTGTCATGTACAACAGTTTGTGCTCCACGAAGATCACCGGATCGTCGTCTCGAATAGCGGCCTTCAGCAACCCTTTGGCGTCGTATGGTGTTGAGGGCATCACCAGCTTGAGACCGGGGATGTGATAGAAAATAGCTTCCAGGCTTTGCGAATGTTGTGCGGCCAGACCACCGCCAGCGCCCCCTTGGGTTCTTAAAACCATTGGCACTCGCCCCTTGCCAGCAGTCATGAAGCTGTACTTCGCCGCCTGGTTGATGATCTGGTCAAGTGCCAGTAGGGAGAAATCGATGAAGAGGATCTCCACCACCGGCCGCATCCCTGTGATGGCCGCGCCCACGGCCGCGCCAGTAAAGCTGGCCTCGGAAATGGGCGTATCGATCACTCGCTTCGGACCAAATTGCTTTAACAAACCTACGGTAACCTTGTACGATCCCCCCCGCTCACCGATGCCAACGCCGATGCAGAAAACAGACGGGTCGCATGTCATTTCCTCGCGTAGGGCTTCGTTGAGCGCCTCGCGATACATGATCTCACGGCCGCCGGTGGTGACTGCCTCGGGCGCTAGATGACTCACTGCCGGTTCTCCACATCCGCGAGGAATTTCCTGACGTCTGGATCGGGGCTCATGCGTGCGAACTCAACGGCCTCATCCAGTGATTGATCAACCAGCCGCTCGATGCCCACGATTTCCTCCTCGGCCACACCGCCTTTTTCGAGCAGGTATTTCCGGCCAATTTGCACCGGATCTTTGTTCAGGAAGGGATCCAGCCGCTCGCGTGGCATATAATCTCCGGGGTCATTGACATGATGGCCCCCCTGGCGATAGGTCTTGCACTCCAGCAGAACCGGTCCCTCACCCTGGCGGCACCGCACGGCGGAGTTGAGAGTACACTCATACACCTGCAACACATCGTTGCCGTCAACGATGAGGCTGTCGACGCCGTAACCCTTGCCACGCTCGGCCAGATCGGGGGTACGGCACACTTTCTCGATGGGTGTACTGACAGCGTAATGGTTGTTCTCCAAGATGAAGATTACGGGAAGATCCCAGATGGCTGCCAGATTCATGGCTTCGGGAAACACACCGTTGTTGGCCGCCCCATCTGAAAAGAAGATAGCGGCCACGCTGCCATCGCCGCGTATACTGCTCCCTAAGGCAGCCCCCACGCCGATGGGAATGCCTGCGCCCACGATGCCATTCGCACCCAGATTGCCAGCCTCCACCTGGGCGATATGCATCGAGCCGCCACGGCCCCCACAATAACCAGTCTCTTTGCCCAAAAGCTCGGCCATCATGCGGTTTAGGTCGGCACCCCAGGCGATACAATGACCGTGACCGCGGTGCGTACTGATAATGTGGTCTTTGTCTTCTAGCGCCGCGCACACCCCAACAGCGATGGCTTCTTCTCCAAGGTAGGGGTGGAAATATCCGCGGATCAGCCCCTCCCGATAGAGCTTAATACAGCGCATCTCGAAGACACGAATTGTGTAGAGCTGACGGTATACACTGGCGAGGAATTTCTTGGTATACATGGTATCACGCACTAAGTTACGTCCCCGGACCTACCTCGTCGCTCGAACTGAGAAGTGGTACATGTCACCACGGTAAATCGACTCTTCCATCTCCAATATCAAACCTTCCGCACAGAGAGTAACACCTTCCACGAAAAAGGCAGGAATGAGGCCCTGCACGTCTGGAAAACCGACTTTCTCACCCTCAACAGTGATGGCAAGA
>CAZORO010000744.1:276-2284 GCA_964581845.1 uncultured bacterium | reverse complement strand
ATAACCCTGTCGATGAGTTCCTCCTCGACAGGTACAGCGCCTCCTTTTCGGAATGGGGGGAGCAGGAATCCCCCATCCGGAATCCATTTGGTCCGGTGGCTGGTCTGAATGTAGTTGGAGTGCGGGTCCTGGAAGATAGGAAAGTGGAACGGGGGCCCATTGCGCCGGATCATGTCAGCTTGCAAGCGGGTTTCCGTTATGCCTTCAGCTTGTCAGGTCCTGGGCCAGTGGGAGTCAGGATGATGAAGGAGGCCATGGCCCAGGGAGGGCGGATACCTCCCGGAATGGTTCCCGCCACTGAAATCCCTCAACAGCCCTCCACTGCAGTGCCATCATCTGGATTCCAACCCCTTTTCGCCGAGTTCATGCGCTTGCAAGGAGAACTGGCCGCGGAACGAGCTGCTTACAGGACAGGGCATCCCGCGCTTGCGCTTTTTGAACAATCAGCCTCAAACCCTCTCCGTCTCGCTTGCCGGAAGGCGGCTGAGACGCTCAAGCAGAAACACATCACACCCGCCAATTATCAAAAGGTGGCCACTTCGATCCTCCCAAAAATCAAACCACTTATTCCCTTGGCGATCGCTCAAACCTTTGGGGATTTGATCCACCAGACCGTAATCGCGCACCCCCCCCGGGATGAGATCGACCAATCTTTTTACCAGGTCCTTAATCCGATGCTGAAGGAAAGGGAGAAAGCCCAGGATGCGCGGTTCGCGATGCCCTTCCCCGAGGATTCCCTGGAGGGGCTTACCGGTTATTATCTGATCGGGTATGAATTGGAGAGATTCGCCGAGCTGTGGCGAACCACGATCGGAAGGTTTCCTTCGGAGATAATGGAAAAGGAAGCTCGCGCCGAGGCTTTAGGAAAGGAACTCACGGAGAAATATCCCACCGAATTCCAGGACCTGATGAGTAGCCTGGCACCATTCCGTGCCGCTCCCCAGCCTGAATAAGATCCCGTAATAGAACCATGAACCTTGTCCTTTTTGATATTGATGGGACGTTGACACATACTGTCAGCACGGATGAAGACTGTTTTTCCAGGGCTTATGAGGAAGCTTTGGGCATTCCCAACATCAACACCGACTGGTCGGTGTATTCACACTGCGTGGATTCCACGATCTGCCATGAGATCATCCAGTCCCGGTTCGGACGTCCTCCCCTGGAGAGTGAGATACATTGCCTCAAAGAGTGTTTTGTACAACACCTGAAGACCTGCGCCCTCCAGGCCCCTTTGTCTTTCCAACCCATCCCCGGCGCTGCTGAGGCCCTTGCCCGGCTCTGGTCCAGCGAGGATTGGCTGACCGCGATCGCCACGGGGGGATGGGAGTGTTCCGCCCGCCTCAAACTTGAGTTAGCGGGAGTAAAGGTGGATGGGCTCCCGTTTGCCTCAGCGGATGATGGTTTTACACGGGAGGAAATCCTCACCACCGCCATCACTCGCGCCAAAGTCCAGTCTGGACACGAGGAATTCGACCGGATTGTCTCGGTGGGTGATGGGATTTGGGATGTGATGTGCGCGGCCCGCATGGGAATGCCTTTTATCGGCATTGCGGAGGGAACCCAAAGGGAGAAGCTCTTATCGGTGGGGGCACGAGATGTTCTTTGTGATTACCAAGACCTTGATGGATTCATGCACTTGTTGTGGGAGGCTGGTGTTCCATAAACCGGGTTTTTTTATTGGGATGGAACAATACTTTCCTGATCGAACAGTAAAAAACTAGAAATAATCCTATAATTTTTATACCTTTCATTGATGATCTATCGTGATTATGCCTTGCCAGATATGACGATCTATTTGTCATCCATGACAACATAATGGCAAATGGATATCTTAAATGACTCCCAAGAGTATTTGGTCTATCCATATGATTAGTGGTCAGTTACGAACTCATTCCACAATCTGGCACATCTTCTGCTAACAATGAATGGTAAAATTTCAGAAAAGGCTCGTTGTGGGGGGCGTGAGATGATAACGACAGTAGGTAAGCTCGCAAGGAAAGGGTTG
>CAZORO010000744.1:0-266 GCA_964581845.1 uncultured bacterium | reverse complement strand
CCTGGCAGGAGCGACCCCCATCTATCTCACATTCGACTGTATCACCAATAACTACTCAACCAATGCAGCGATCGGGGAAAGTCAACTTAAAGTCGGCGTGGAAGATTATGGGGCAGGTCAAGTTCTATTCACCTTCTTCAATGTCGGATCGTCGGCTTGCTCGATTACCGATATCTATTTTGATAACGGTTCCCCAGCAGTCACATTGAGCAGTATGTCTTCGTTATTGAATGGGACGGGTGTGCAATTCAGTCCTAACGCCTCTC
>CAZORO010000743.1:0-2309 GCA_964581845.1 uncultured bacterium | reverse complement strand
TCGGACCAGAGGTTCGCCGCATGAAAGTTATCCTCTAACGGCCTGATCTATCAATTTTGGTCACCCCACTTGAAGTTGCTCCCAGATCAATATCTCCAACTGACCTGATCCTATTCATCCCTATGTTTAATGATACCGCCGCGTAACTCCCGCAAGGGGATGCTGGAGTTTGTTCCTTTAATTGAACAGATAAGGGATCTTGAGTACGGAGGAAGTCAAAGGGTTATGCAAGAGGAAACGCAATCCATGGAACCAGCCGTTGAAGAACAAGTGGTAGAGACCGGTTCAATCGTGGAGGAGACCGGTGAACCACAGCTCGCGCCAGAGGAAACCACCACTCAGGACGAGACTCCCCCAACCGCTCCCGTCCCCGTCTCCGTTGAGGAGGAGGAGCTCCTGGAGGAGGACCACGAGGAGGCGCATGATGCTGAGCTGGCGGCGATGCTGAATAGCTCCTTCGACATGCCCATGGAGGGTTCCATCATCGATGGCACGGTGCTCTCGATCACCAACGAGGATGTCATGGTGTCTGTTGGCGGCAAATCCGAGGCGGTTCTGCCGATTTCCGAATTCAAGGGAGAAGGTTCCGAAACTCCACTGCAGTTAGGCCAGGTTTATCAGCTGGTTTACAAAGGATCCCGTGGCGGCCAACCAGTATTGTCACGAATTGAGGCGCGCCGGATTGTCAGTGAAATGCTCATTCTGGAGGCCTACCAAAACGGTCATCCCATTACAGTCCGCGCGATCCGTAGGACTAAGGGGGGCCTCAAAGTCGAGGCCGAGGGCCTTCCCGGATTCATGCCCTTTTCGCACAGCGGTGTGCGCCGTGGACAGGAGGCGGAGCTTGAGGGACTGGTGGGACAGACTTTCCAGGCCATGGTGGTCGAGCCTCCCACGGAAAAGAACATGGTGGTCTCACGGCGCCTTTACCTGGACAAAAAAGCTGAGGCTCACCGTAACGAGGCTCTCAGCCGGATTGAGTTGGGCAAACCAGCCGTTGGAAAGGTCAAACATCTGACCCAGTTCGGCGCGTTTGTCGACCTGGGGGGGATCGATGGTCTTCTCCACGTCAAGGACATGTCCTGGGGGCATGTCGCCAAGCCGGAGGACGTCGTCCGGATCGGTCAGGAAATCGAGGTGATCGTGCTTTCCATCGAGGGCGACAAGGTCGCCCTGGGCCTCAAGCAGAAATCCGCCGATCCATGGGACTCCTTCGAAAACAAATACCCCATTGGTACAAAATGCACAGGTACTGTGACCTCCTTGGCTCAATACGGAGCCTTTGTGGAGTTGGAGCCCGGGATCGAAGGACTTGTCCATATCAGCGAGCTTTCCTGGACCAAACGTGTCCGGCATCCATCCGAGATTTTCAAAGAGGGTGATCAGATCCAGGTCGTTGTCCTGAGTTTCGATAAGGCAAAGAAGAAGGTCTCCCTGGGTTACAAGCAGACCAGCGAGGATCCCTGGGAGCGCATTACCCGTGAGCATCCTGAAGGCAGTAATGTCACTGGAAAGGTTGTTTCATTGACGGGTTATGGAGCCTTTGTCACCCTCGGAGATGGAGTCGATGGCCTGATCCATATCTCCGACCTGACGTATGGGAAGAAGATCAACCATCCTTCCGATGTCCTCAAGGAAGGGGATATCGTGGAGGCACGGGTTCTGAAGATAGACCGGACGAACCGCAAGATCTCCTTGGGACTTAAGCAGGCCCGCCCGGATCCATGGTTCACGGCGGGTGATCGTTATCACGAGGGTGATGTGGTTGAGGCGACAGTGAATCGTTTGGCCGATTTTGGGGCCTTTGCCGAGATCGAACCGGGGCTGGATGGACTGATTCATATCTCCGAGATATGCACGCGGCGGATCTCGCATCCCTCCGAGGCCATCTCGGTGGGGCAGCAGGTGAAGGCCACCATTACCCGGCTGGATGTGGATAAAAAGAAGGTCGGCCTCTCGATCCGTGCTTACGAGGAGATGGGTGATAACCGGGAGGTCCACCCAATGCGGGAACCGGAGCCTGAGACGCTTTCGGACTTTGGGCAGCTCTTGAACTCCGCTCTTGGAAAAGACCGGGGTAAACGTAGAGAGCCTTAGAAGATTGATTGCTTTGGGACGCTTGTTCGGCGTCCGGGCCCACGCAAGGAAGGCTCCGAACCTGGTCAGGCCTTAACGGGAGCAGCCATAAGGGGAACCACCTGTGCCGTGGTCTACCCGGGCGCCGAACCGGCGTCCCGAAAAAAACTGGCTTGGCCAGTGGTTTCTTGAAGATTGACAAGAGGACTTGCGTTTCTATACTCGAAAGGTTC
>CAZORO010000742.1:0-2309 GCA_964581845.1 uncultured bacterium | reverse complement strand
CGTTCCGCTGGATGTGGACACCATCGTTGCGTCGGTGAAGAAGACCCGCCGTCTGGTGTGTGTTTCGCAGGGCACCGATTCCGGCAACATCGTCCACACCGTCTTCAGCCGTGTTCAGCAGGCGGTGGACTTCAGGATTCCATTCGTGGCGGTCACCGCGCCGGATGGAGTCATGCCGATGGCGGCCAACCTGGAGGATGCCTTTGTACCCAACGCCAACCGGGTTGCCGATGGAATTCGCAGGTGTATGGAAATCGGCGCGGTTCACGCGTAAGATTCACAACTGGACTGCACTTATCTGTGATGGGGGCCTCCTCGCAAGGGGGGGCCCTTTTTGTATGTGTACCCTGCGGAGCGAGAAGATTTGGGGGTCTGTATCCGCTATTTCTCGTGGGGACCGATGTCGATCAGAGTGATGGTGTCACCACAGAGCTCAAAGAAGAGGCGAAAATCACGGGTTACACGGGCCTGCCAGAGGTTGGACTCACCAGCACGTTTGTGGGTGCGAAGAGAAGGATGGCGGGGATTTTCCCCAAGCAATTCGAGACAACGATCGGTTTGTTCGCGAATGATGAGCGGTAGTTTATGATATGACCACAGGAAACGGGGGGTGGGGACGAACTCCATAATTTATGGTTTCTTGTGTGGTGGTGGAACTGTTTGGTGGAGGTAGTGGATAAGTTCCTTCGCACTCCCAAAGCGTCCCACGACATTTCCAGCTGCAGCTTCTTTCATCCCTTGGCGGATGCGGGCGCGGGTTTTGGGGCCGATGGGTTCGTCGGTGACTGGAAAATCGTCAATGACCTTCTTGCGTTTGATCACGGCCTGCTTATGCTCGAAGGCCACCTCAACATAATCACCAGGCTCAACTCCAAGTTTCTCTCGAACCCCTTTGGGGATGACAACCTGGTGCTTGGGACCGACCTTTACAAGAGGCACATCTTTCTCCTTGAAAAAAAAACTGGTTGGCTTGGTTGTCAAAACAGCCGTCTTACTTTCTTACGTTTCATACCTTAGCACTGTCATTGGGGAACCGCAAACCATGAAAAAGGTCATCCAGTTGTATATTGATTGGTGAACCAATAGTTGTATGGTGGATGGAGGGTGTGGTTCCCTCTCCCAATCGATCCATGTTCCTTTTGAAAGGTTGGGGGATTGTCGGTACCTTAGTAAAGAATGTAACAAGGGCGGTGTGGTACCCCCGGGGAAGGTCTGACTCTTCAAGGCCTGAGGTGTCTGATATGCGAAATGGATTCACTTTGATCGAGTTGTTGATCGTCATTGCCATTATTCTGATCTTGATCGCCATTGCGCTCCCGAACTTTTTGGAGAGCCAGATCCGTGCAAAGGTGGCACGGGCTGCGGCGGATATGCGTCACCTGGGCATCGCAATCGAAGCCTATGCGCTTGATCAAAAGCAGTATCCCACATTTTACAAGGCGGCGCGTCATGGCCCCAATCGTTGGAGTGTCCCCTGGTATGAGCGCCTGATTCCGATCACCACGCCGGTGAAGTATCTGACGCCGATTCCCCAGGACCCCTTCCGTCATGAAATCAATGAGAACAAAACTCATGATTTCATGGATAACCCTCTTTACCTCTGCTACATCTACAATCGTGGGGACACTTACACCGGCGGACCTAAGAAGTATGGGAATCAGGTTTATATGTTCAATTCAGCGGGCCCTGACAACAACATCGAGATTGCCAGCTACTGGTCCCCCAAGGATGTAGCCTGGTTGGAGGAAACCCGTTACCCGGCGGGAAGATACAATCCCACGAATGGGACCGTCAGCCGGGGAGACATTTTCCATTGGGCACCTTAGGTGGGAGTGGGTGGTTTTCCCATGAGGGGAATGAGAAAAATAGGTTAAGGCATCAGGACAGGTGACTTTTCCATCTCCACCCCCGCGATCATCATCGGGATCTCCATCAGCTCCCGTGTGAGAGGGTGTAATCCTAACCCAAGTGACCCCAACGCGAGGGCTCCAATCAGTGTTTGATCTCCCTCCTCACCGAAGATAACATCCGGGGCTCCGGTCCTTTCACCATACCGGAATATTACAACACCTTTTTTCCGCGTGATCCGTGTTCCATCGATGAGCCGGTAAGTCTGTTCCGCGAAAGGTTGGATGCCAAGCTTTTCGAGAATCAGTGCGGGCACGACCGTGTGGATGGCTCCTGAGTCCAGAAGAAACTCCACTTTCTCACAAATCGCCGGAATGGCGGGATTGGTGATCTCCATTTCGATGGAGTTGAATGTCACTGCACATACCTCCACTATCAAGCATACACTCAGTGGGCAGGAA
>CAZORO010000741.1:0-2329 GCA_964581845.1 uncultured bacterium | reverse complement strand
ATCACGCAAGTACTCCCGCAACCGGATCCGCCATGACCTCTTACCGGAGGTGATCGAGGGGGATCCAAGTTTCCGGGAGACTCTACTCGCGCGTAGCGCCTCCGCGCAATCCGAGGAAGCTGAGTGGTTGAAGGTAACAGAGACATTGAAACAGGAGGGACTCCTGCTGCAGGACTGCTGGACTCTTCCAAGTAGTCCCTTTATGCAAATGCCGGAAGAAGGTGTCTTCTACTGCATCCGCCAACTCCTTTGGGATTTCTTTGGTAGAGGTGAGGGATGGTATCCCATCAGCCGGAAGAGCCTTTCGGCTTTGTTGATTCTCTTGCGATCCAAAGCCGAGGGGGAAGTCACTTTTCCCCGTGAAATCCGTGTCAGAGTCCGTAAAACCACGCTGATCTTTCAGAAAAGGAACTAACCCCTTTCGCCCTTTTGTTACACACGAGTGTGTGCGGCTGGGAGAAAGGGGGTGGGAGGATGAGGTTCCTTTACCAGGCCATCAAATCCTTGACTGTAAAGAGTCCCACCACCCTTCCCGCGGCATCCACAACCGGGAGATCATCGATGTGGAGCTTCTTGGCGATCCGGACTCCCTCGGCGGCCAAAGTCTCAGGCTGAACCACTGTCGGTTTGGTGGTCATCACCGCGCTGATGGGACCGGTCAATGCGCTGGGACGTTGCACTACGGTGCGCCGTAGGTCTCCATCGGTGTAGATCCCCACCAGACGGCCTGATTCATCCACGACCAATGCTGCTCCTGCCTTAGCGGCGGTTACCAACTTGATCGCTGTCTGCACCGTGTCCTGAGGAGACACCACCGGGCATTTTTCTCCAGTCCGCATGACCTCACGGACTGTGACAATGGCCTTGCCCAGAGAGCCTCCGGGATGGTTGAGGCCATAGTCCTCTCGTGTGAAACCGCGTTTGTCCATCACTGCCATGGCGAGTGCATCGCCCATGGCCAGCGCCGCCGTGGTGCTGGCGGTGGGCGCCAATCCCAGGGAACAGGCTTCACGTTCCACTCCCACATCCAGAACGCAATCGGCATTATGTGCCAGGGTGGAACTCGTGTCCCCCACCATCGCGATCAGGGTGCATCCGATGCGCTTGATGATGGGGATGATTCTCAAAATCTCTTCGGTCTCGCCGCTGTTGCTCAGCGCGAGTACCACATCCTGGGGCAACAGCATCCCCGCATCGCCATGGATCGCCTCGGCGGGGTGGAGAGTAAAAGCGGGTGTTCCGGTACTGGCCAGTGTCCCCGCTATTTTATGGGCGATGATACCGCACTTGCCCATGCCGGTGACCACCACACGGCCGCTACATCCCAGGAACAGCTCCACTGCATGGACAAAATGGTCATCCAAACGGTCCAGCAAGGCGTGGACCGCATTGGCTTCGAGTTCCAGGACCTCACGGGCACGTATCAAGGACATGATCTGGTTCTATCTCTCCTCTCGATGGATTAGCTGGTAAATCCTCTGGAGCTGTGAGAGCAAGGGTTCCATGTCATTCAGGCGCATCGCATTGGGGCCATCGCAGGGAGCGCGATCAGGATCGGGATAGACCTCGAAAAAGAGACCATCGCACCCAGCTGCTACCGCGCACCGGGAAAGAATGGGAGCAAACTCCCGTTGCCCCCCCGAGGATCCTCCTTGTCCTCCCGGCAGTTGCACACTGTGAGTGGCATCGAAAACCACCGGACATCCCGTTCTCTTCATAATGGGAATGCTCCTGAAATCCGATACTAGATTGTTGTAGCCAAAGGAGGAGCCACGCTCGGTCAGCAGGATATCGCTTGCTCCCGCGCCCCGTGCCTTGGCCACCACATGATCCATGTCCCAGGGGGCCAGGAACTGTCCCTTCTTGATATTGATCGCGCGTCCAGTTCTCCCGGCGGCTACCAGGAGATCGGTCTGACGGCACAAGAAGGCAGGGATCTGAAGGACATCGACCACTTCGGCGGCAGGTTCGGCCTGTTCTATGGAGTGAATGTCGGTGAGTACGGGTAAATCGAGATCACACCGGATCTTCTTGAGAAGATCCAGTCCATCCCGGAGGCCCGGCCCCCGGAAGGAATCGAGACTGGTCCGATTGGCTTTGTCGAAGGAGGCCTTGAAACAGTAAGGAAGACCGAGCCGGTTGCAGATGGTCTTCATCTCCGCCGCGATGGAAGCAGCGCTCCCTTCATCTTGTAAAACACAGGGACCCGCAATAACAAACAACCCCTTCCGCCAGAATGTCTTTTCCATGATGAGCAAAATAAAACCCCCGGCTGCCAGAGCAAATCCGGGGGTTCATGTTCCTTTCTCCAGTTCCCTAAGTCTGTCAG
>CAZORO010000740.1:0-2333 GCA_964581845.1 uncultured bacterium | reverse complement strand
CGGAGAAGATTGAGGAGCTGCGTTCTTCCGGGTCCAAGAACCTTCCCGGCGAGGAGGCTTTCCGTCTGTATGACACCTATGGCTTCCCGCTTGAACTGACGCTCGAGGTTTTGGCTGAGAATGGCATGACTTGTTCCGAGCAGGATTTCGAGGAGCAGATGGAGGAGCAGCGTCTGCGCGCCAAGGCGGCCTGGAAAGGCTCGGGGATGCAAGCCCTGGCCGAGGCCGAAGGGATCGAATCGATCTCTTCCACTGAGTTTGTGGGTTATGACGAGACCGAAACCGAGGCCGAGGTGCTCTATCTCTTCGATGGGATGGCGCGGACAGATACTCTTACCGAGGGTCAGGAGGGGGCAGTGGTGCTGGACCGGACTCCCTTTTATGCTGAATCAGGGGGGCAGATCTATGACTTGGGAGTACTTACCGGCAAGGGGGTCTCCTTCGAGGTCACCAACACACAGAAAAGCGCCAATGGGGTTGTCCTGCATCAAGGGAAGGTGACAGAAGGAACTTTGCGCGGGGGGATGACCCTGACTGCATCAATCGACACCTGCCGCCGCAACCGAATCCAGCCACACCACACCGCCACTCACCTGCTTCAGGCGGCGTTGCGTAAAGTGTTGGGCGAGCATGTCCACCAGCAAGGTTCCTTTGTTGGTCCCGACAACCTTCGTTTCGACTTCACCCACCCGGAGGGACTCTCCCGCGAGCAGATTGACCAGGTCGAATCAATGGCGAACCAGTGGATTCTTAAGGATTATCCAGTCGAGATCGAACACACCTCCATTAACGAGGCTAAGGCGCGTGGGGCGATGGCCCTCTTCGGTGAGAAATATGGTGAGGTGGTGCGCATGGTGGGGATTGAACCAGTCAGCCGTGAGCTCTGCGGTGGAACCCATGTACACCGTACCGGGGAGATCGGCTCGCTCTTCATCACCGCGGAGGAATCGATTCAGGCGGGGGTGCGCCGTATCAGCGCCGTGGCTGGGGTTAGGGCTTATGAGGAGATGAAGCAACGTGAGGCTATCCTGACACGGCTTTCACAGATGTTGCGTTGCCCTGCGGCGCAGATCCCAGAAAGGATTGAGAAACTCCAGACACAGATCAAGGAAAAGGACAAACAGATCCACACTTTACAGGAGAAGGGTGGTGGTGTTTCCACTGATGATTTACTCCCCAAGGTCAAGAAGATCGCTCTTGGTGGGGCTCAGGTGGACCTTCTTGTTGCACGTGTGGAGGCCGCTGATCCGGTATCTTTGGAGGCCATGGCGGATCGCCTCAAGCAAAAGCTTCCCAGCAGTGTGATCGTGTTAGGTACGGCGTTGGAGGATAAGGTCAACTTTGTGTGCAGTGTCAGCAAGGACTTGACCACCAAAGTGAAAGCGGGTGATCTGGTCAAGAAAGTTGCCTTAATCGCCGGGGGTGGCGGTGGTGGACGTCCCGACTGGGCCAAAGCTGGCGGGAAGGATCCCGCCAAGCTGGATGAAGCCCTGGCGGCGGTGGAGAATTTGATCGGGGGATAACAACCGGCGAAAAAGCGGGAATCTATGATCACATCCCGTTTTCAGTTGGTTCTTCTACCAGTCCGCCACTGATCCATCCTCATGCCACAGACGTGGAGTGACCCAGTCCTCCCAAGTCATGGCATAGAGCTTCTCCTCATCCACCTCCACCCCCAGTCCCGGACCGGTGGGGATATCGAAATATCCATCCTTAACAACGAAGGGTTGTTTGAGGAGGCCCTCGCCCAGCGAACCGCGTTCCTGAATGATGAAGTTGGGGCAACAGGCATCGATCTGGAGACACGCGGCGGTGGAGAGGGCATGAAGGGGATTGTGGGGTGCGATGGCCACATAGTAGGCCTCGGCCATGGCGGCGATTTTTTTCAACTCGGTGATTCCCCCCGCGTGGCAGCAATCGGGCTGTACCACCGCCACGGTTTGTTTTTCGAGTAATTCCCGGAAGTCGAACTTGGTATAGCGGCGTTCTCCCGTGGCGATGGGCACCTTGACGGCTTGGGCCACACGCGCCATGGCATCTACATTCTCGGGTAGGATCGGTTCCTCGACAAAAAATGGCCTGAGTTCGGTCAGGGCGTCGATCACGCTGATTGCCATGGCGGGAGCGAGTCGCCCATGGAAATCCAGGAGGATGTCGAAATCATCAGGAACCGCCTCGCGCGCAGCTTTGACTCGGTTATAGGCCTTTCGGATGACATCGATGCCATCCAGGATTTCGGTGGCATCAATTGGCCCCATCTTGGCCGCCCGGTAACCTTGGGCATGAACCTGACGGGCGCTCTCGGCGACCTGTTCCGGGGTGTCTCCCCCAAT
>CAZORO010000739.1:0-2334 GCA_964581845.1 uncultured bacterium | reverse complement strand
GTTGAATTACTATGTCGACCTGCATGTTCTCGTGGAGGGAAGCAAGAGTGTGCGGGATGGCCACACCATCGCGCATGAGGTGAAGGATGCGGTGAGGAAATCCCTTCCGAAAATCTCCGATATTCTCATCCATATCGAGCCACTGGAGGAGGAATTGGCGAAGCTGCGGAGTAAAGCGGGATCCTCAATTGCTCCGGTAGGATGATGTTCTATCGATCCGGCGGGATAACTCACTGGTATACCGCCGCCCGAGCAAGACGGAGTGCTTGCGAACCCATTCAGAAAGAGGTGTGTTTCCAGTAGGGGGTGTTTTCACATACAGCCGGTCCTGCATGAGCCCTTGGATCTCTTCCCAAGTGATCATCACATCCCCCAGGATCTTTCCCAGCATCCAGCCCGCGCAGAATCCAAGCCAGGGGGGAACTCCAATGATTTTACGGCGTAGACTAAGAGCCTGGGCGATCATCGCCACCAGCTCCCGGTAGGTGAATGTCTCTGGACCAATTGCATTGATGATCTCGTTTCCATCCCGCCCCCCCTGCTCCACGGCAATTTGCGCGAAATCCTCGACATAGATTGGCTGGAGGCGGTAGTTCCCATCGCCAAAAACACCGAATACAGGCAGGCGGCGAAGTGCCCAGGCGATGTTGTTGATGAGAATGTCCTCACCGCCGAAGATCACCGTGGGTCTGAGAATCGAGTGGGGAATATCCAATTCCTCCAGCGCCCGTTCCAACCTTGCCTTGCCACGGAAGTAACCTAAATCGGAATCCTCCGAGGGGTTGGTGATGCTGACATGAACAATCCGCTCCACGCCTGCTTCCTTAGCGGCTTCGAATAGGACCATCGTATTCCGAACCGCCTCCTTGAAAGTGAACAGGCGGTGATTGAAGCGAACCCAGTAAGTGTTATAAAGCACTTTCACATCTCGTAGGGATTGAACAAGCTGCCGTGGACGCTCGAAACAGAGGGGACAGGCCCGGATTGCGCCACCGAATTCATGGATGCGATCCGGTGAATTGGTCAGTGTGATGACTTCACATCCACGCGCGAGCAGTCTCCTCGCGATGTACTTGCCAGAGTATCCAAACGCCCCCGTTACCGCATGGATGGAGGTACTCATCGAAAGGATCATCCCTTAGGTTTGAAGGGAAACTCGATCCGCCTGCCGGTCAATGAGGATTCATACGAGGCCAGCAGCATCTCGATTACATCACGTCCCTCCTGAGCGGTAGCAACAGGCCCTCTCTTTCCTTGGAAGAAATCGACAATTGGACGTGCCAATGCGCGCAGGCGGTCGGCATGACTGCCGGGCGAGGGAATGCCGGAATCGATCCACTCGGTTTGTCCATTGAGCAGCCAGCATAGAGAGGGGCCACCACCACGCCGTGGAGTGCCAGAGGAGACTGCATCCCCATAGAATTGCAGGAGCGTTCCCTTGTCTCCATGGACCTCGGTGGTGGTTTCACCAGCATTGGCGGTAAAGGAGCAATAGACCTCCACAATCTTGCCATCCTGGGTGCGGAATACCGCCACACCATTGTCATCTGGGATGATGGGATTGAGCAAGGTATCGATCTCGGCTATCACACTTTTGGGTTTCCCGAACAACCACAGCACCAGGTCAAAGGGATGCGCGGCATCATCCATCCAGATTCCACGATTGAGTTCCGGTTTCACATGCCAGGTTTTGTCGAAATCGGGCCAGATGTGAGTGGCCAGGCAGTGCTTACGGCGGAACATGAGCACCTTGCCAAGGGTGCCATCTTCCATGAGCTGTTTGATGCGTTGGTTCTGTGGATCCAAACGCATCTGCCAGGCCATGGTGAAGGGGACCTTGTTCTTCTCCACCGCGGCGATGATGCGGTCGCATTGTTCCAGTGTCAGCTCCATTGGTTTTTGCAGTGCGATGGCCTTGCCAGCCTCCGCCGCCGCCACACACAGATCCGCGTGGAGTGAGGTCTCCGCCGCTACGATGACCGCATCGACTTCCTTGTTGGCAAGAACATCCTCGAGACGTGTGGAGGTACCGCATCCAAACTGCGCCGAGTTACGTGTCCCCCGCTCGGAGTCATGATCCCAGGAGGCCACCACCCGCGCGTCCTCCATCCTGCCGATCTCATCCGCATACAGGTTCACATGCCCGTGGGCCCATCCCAATACAGCAATTCCCAGACTCATTGTCATCTTTCTCCTTATTGGGGTGCCTTATCCAGGTACTCAATGGTGTAGTCATAGGAGTACTGGACACCCCTGGTTAACTCGACTTTACGAGTGATCAGTTCCAGGTTGGCTTGCTTACGTTCTGGATTCCACCAGAACTTGGGGGCGGTC
>CAZORO010000738.1:0-2336 GCA_964581845.1 uncultured bacterium | reverse complement strand
AGCGGGCAAAGGGTGTCCCGAGGAAAAAGAATTGGAAGCATCACATGATGTGTACCAATGGATGAGGAAGAACTCCTGAAACGAATCACGGTGAACCCCAAATATTTGGTGGAAAGCCGATCACAAGAGGGCGACGGCTTGCCGCGGAGCATGTTCTCGGGATGCTGGCCGCGGGAGACAGCCCTGAAACGGTCCTTGAAGGCTACCCGTGGCTGCAATTGGAAGATGTTCAGGCCTGTCTTGTCCATACCTGCAGGCTTGTTGGGCATGAAAGGGTGGGACCCATCGTTTTGGATACGGCAACGTGAAGGTCCTCCTGGATACGTGCGTTTGGGGCAGAGCGGTTAGAGACCTTCGATCCGCTGAGCACGATGTTGTGTGGGCCGGGGAGTGGCATGAAAGCCTACCTTGTCAAAAGGCTTGTGCAAATGTTCCTCATGATTTCAACTCGTTGTGGCTTACAGGTTAGGATATGGTCATGAGCAAGACGTTTGTCCAGGTACTGAAACTGATTGACAGCGGTCAGGTCAGGATATCGGACCACGGCTATGATGAATTGGCGGTCGATGACATCTTTGTCAAGGAGGTCATCGAGGGTGTTAGGGAAGCCGTCGTCTTGGAGGATTATCCGGAGTACCCAAAAGGTCCCTGTGTTTTGGTTCTGCAACATGACCGGCAGGGCAGTCCCATCCATGTCGTCTGGGGAATTCCTAAAAACGCATCTTTCCCGGCAGTTCTTGTCACTGCTTACAAGACCTGACCCGGAGCGATGGACGAACGGTTTCAGGAGGAAGAAAAAATGAAAAAATCACATCGCACGAAACTAGTGCGTGAGGGCAACTACGTTGCCGAGGTCGAGGTGGAGTTGATCGCCACGGATGAAGGCTGGTCCCCGTATTTGTCCCTTGAGGATGCTTACAGGTTGGACGAGGTTCGCCAAGCCCTGCGCGGGGGAGACATCAAAAGTGCCGGTCAACTTGCCCGGGTCTACACCCTTTCACCGGTGGCCGTGTGACCCATCGTCGTGGAACCCGGAAGGATTGATCCGGCATCAGGATTTATGCCGGTTAAGGTTGAAGATTTGCACTTCTTTGGACCGCCGCTGGATGCCCGCGTTCAGGGATATGGCGAACAGGAGCACCGGTTTCTTCCGTCATTCCCGCGAAAGTGTGAATCCAGAAAACAGCATGGAACACAGAACCTGATCTATTATGAGCTTGATAGAAAACAAGTGATAAGATTTGGGTTGATCGGGGTGTTAAGTTAGTAGAATATGTAGGTAGCGAAAAGAGGTATAGAAAAGGCATACTCCATGGGACGAACAGTCAGAAAACTCAATTTTCTCATTGAAGAATCCATCTGCAGGGAATTGGAGCAACTGATTCCTTCAGGAAAGCGGAGCCAGGTGGTGAATGAAGCTCTCAGGAAGGAATTGGAGCGAATCCGCAAGAAGCAGGCCGTCGAAAGAATCTCTGAAAGCGCTTCGGAAGGCAAGAGACTCTCAACACGCAATATCTTGGATGAATTGGCCCGTGACAGGAGCAGCCATTAGATGCGACGATATGTGGTGGATGCATCCGTCATCTTGAAGTGGGTCTTGGGGGATGAAAACGAACCCGACCACGCAAAGGCGATGGAGCTCTTGGATGCCTGGGTCGAAGACCAACTTGAACTCGTCGCCCCGACACTGTGGGAATACGAGGTCGGGAATTTTCTTGGGAGGGAACTTCCAGAGGATGCCCCCAAGAAAATGGCATTGCTGGTGAATCTCAGGCTCGCCAACATCCACCTGAACGAGAGGATGCACAACATCTGCTATGCCTGGATGAAAGAGAATGGGGTGACTTTCTATGATGCAGCATATCTCGCGACAGCTGTCGAAGCAAAGGGGGTCCTCATCACTGCCGATGAACGGTTTGCGCGGAAGATGACCAAGGTGGCATCCATCTGCCTCCTGAAGGACCTGTGATGCTGTGTTTGTTCTATTCCGCACCATCTGCATTGTTGCGACCCAGCCTCCTTGACACCAAATCGCAGAGATGTCTCCCCCTGATCCCCTGAATCACTTGCTCAAAAACACACTGCGCCGAACCTCCCGGGCATTGATATTGTCCGTGACGACTGAAAGGATCCGTGCGGCAAAATCATAAATCATCACCGGGGAATAGCGGCATGAAGGCCTATCTGCTCAAGCGCCTCTTTCAAATCATCCCCACGCTCCTGGGGATCACGTTGATCACCTTCCTGATCATCCAGTTGGCGCCGGGGAATCCAGCGGCGTTGCGGATACAGATGGCCACGCAGGGACAGGTGAGTGACCGGGCCATGTCCCAGCA
>CAZORO010000737.1:0-2339 GCA_964581845.1 uncultured bacterium | reverse complement strand
GGTGTAATTCGCGGATGCGCGGGCCGAGAATGTGAATCCACTGCTCCGGGAATCCAAACTGAAGCACATTGCCCACATCAAGAAGAACCCCTATGAACTTGTTCGAGACCTGATCGACTAACCGGCGCATTTCGAGAGGGCTGAGGAGGAACATGTTCCAGATGTTTTCAATATGGATGGCGACACGATTTCGTTCCGCATCGGGTTCAAGGAGTTGCAGCGCCTCCAGGGTCCGATTGTAGGCATCCTCGTAATTGACAGTAGTTCCTCCCCCTTTTACCCACGGGAGGCCCACCGCGCCGGGTATAAAGAGGACACCCGATGACCCCAGCCGCGCGGCCATCTGAAGGGCACGCCGAACCACCGCTAGTCCCTTCTCCCGCTCCTCGTGGTTGTCACAAATGACTGAATATTGAAGAGGCGCGATCTCCAGACTGGGTAGTCCGATTCCTGATTCGTGCGCGATATGACCAAGCTCTTGAAGAATTTTATCATCGGTTTCCAAGGAAAGAAAACCTGACGAAATTTCAGTGTATATCTGGACTCCCTCGAAGCCATGGCTAGCGGCCAGCTCGAAGGCCTTTTTGTAGTCATCGAGACTGCTTAAAAAGGAAGTATCCCCGAGAAAGCTCGAACTCGAGGAGAAGGCACGGATGACAATCCCCTTCTTCATGGAAAACCTCCTTACTTCTTATGGATGAACCTGCTCAATCACGTACACGCACATCCAGCAATCCTGCCAGCTCCCGCAGGTCCCGGACCCAATCCCCCCGGGCGACACAAATATGGTGCGCACGCAGGTGGCGGACAAAATCATGGAGAGGCTCATCGGGACGCACATACGCCCAGGGCCAGAGAGCTCCCGCCCCGAGAATGGCCTCGGGATCATGGCGTGGATACTTCACCGCCTCACCACCACAAACATACAGCACATACTCCCCTTTTATCCTGCCAAAGCGGGCCAGCGTGACACGTCCCGGCTCCATGATGAAATGAGTACAGGCGCCCCCCTTGCAGAGAGATTGCCCCGTTATTTTGTCAGCTGTTCCTTGGAACTTGGGGCATTCTGTCAGGATGACATGTTCCTTGCCACCCGCAAGATCCGTAGCCGCGGTACCGCAATTCAGGAAACGAACCACCCCCGCCTCGAAATCAATGTTGCTTACATCCGAGAACATCGAGGGACGTTTGCTGAATCCATACAACACGAACATAGTGAGTGCGGCATTCATGTCCGATTCGCAAGCCGCCACAATCCCTTCGTCATTCCAAAGCGCGACCGGAAGGCAGGGCGAAACATAATTGTCAATCAGTTCAAACTGGCACTTCACTCCCGCGAAGGTCCACTGGTATTCCTCGATGAACTCCTTGCCCGCGATATACAGCTTGGCGGATCTGTGAAGCGACTCGGCGGATGCATCAATCCGTTTGAATTCCTTGGTCCACTTTTTGACGCAAGCATTGGCCTTTGAATCGGGAACCTGTTCGGCGCGATGGATCAGGGTCCATTGCTCCTCCTGTCGGACATCGATCCCAAACTTCCAGCGCCATTGGTTGGGATCCGTATCCGCCGGCAACATACTCAGGCAGCGCGCCCCCCATTGCCCATACCGCGCACGGGCCATGCAGGATTTCACATGACAAGCCCTTGCCCAGACCGAAATCTCACGCTGGGTGGCATCATCCCATGGACCGCAGAGCACACGATGCTCAAAACCGATTTCCTCCAAAGCTCCATGAGCCACGCCCAACCCCACCAGCGCGGCGGTCTTCTCATCCGGCTGAGTCCAGACCATCACGGGAACATGGCAATCAAGGGCGGCTCGGGCAATCGTGTTCGATCGTAGGAACCAAGCCGTATAGAAGATCAA
Organism: uncultured bacterium; assembly: GCA_964581845.1. Classification (GTDB taxonomy): domain Bacteria; phylum Hinthialibacterota; class Hinthialibacteria; order OLB16; family OLB16; genus OLB16. Next base: position 468 of record CAZORO010000737.1, on the reverse strand, counting down.
CCCCGCCACCTCCGCATTTCTCAAGCGGTGGAGTTGCTCGATCACCTGCTCCTCGTTCTCCAAGAGCTCCTCCCCGCCAACCACCTCGATACCAATGGAGGTCAACCGTTCACGGATGGCGTGACGGTGGAGGATGTCCTCTCTTGCCGTTTTGGGAACCCTCGGATCCACTAGAGCGATAACCCCGATTTGGGGGGAGGATTTCAGCTGTTCGGGACGAAGCGCCATGGATTAAACCCTTTCATAGGGTGACGTTCAAATCGCGCATGATTATGCACAAATAGTCACGAAAAGGAAGAACAGCTGGGATAGAAACAGTGTTTTTTTTGATACGGACCGCTGGGGATCTTCTCTAAACCTGGTATACCAGTCTGCCCTCCAGATAGGTCGCCACCACCTGGAGAGTGGCGGTATCGGCGCCGGTCTTAATGGTGTTCAGATCCTTATTCCAGATCACAAAGTCAGCAT
>CAZORO010000736.1:0-2341 GCA_964581845.1 uncultured bacterium | reverse complement strand
CCACAGCTTCGCCCAGTTGGTCACCTCTGCCGCTGTGGCCCAGTCTTTCGTATAACCCGCGAAAAGGCTGCCGAAAAACATCCCAAAGCCCAAAGTCACCATTCCCAAGAAACCCTGAGCGCTGGCACGGATATCCGCGGGGGCTTCCTCATCCACATAGATCTGCGAGGTGACAAAAAAGAAGTCATAGCAGATACCATGTAGCGGGAGACCGATCAGTGCGACGGGCCAAATGGAGCAGGTGGAGAAAACAAAGTAACGGATACACCAGGCCGCCATGCCCAAGGCGATGGTCCAGCGGATTCCCAGCCGGTACACGAACCAGGGCAGGAAAGGCAATAACACCATCTCGGTAATCTGCCCGACGGTTTGAAGAGCCTGCGGATAGGGAGCTTCGATCGCATGGAGGAAAGGATTGGCCAACTGATAGTAGAAAGCCAGCACAATCGAGATCAGGAAGGAGACCACGATAAAGATCGCGAACCCAGCGTCCTTCATCATGGTGCAGGCCTTGGTAAAAATGAGCACATCACCTTTCTGGTGGGTGGGCGGGGTGTGCGGCAGGAAGAAACAGTAGATACCCAGGATAAAGCTGGAATATGCGGCCAGCTGCATCGGTACGGCGGACACCTCCTTGAGTTTAAAAAGTTCGAATCCAATCACCTGACCGATCACGATCCAACCAATGGTTCCAAAAACACGTACGCCTGGAAACTCTTGATCTGGCCGGTCCATATTGCGGAAGCTGATGGAATTGGTGAGAGCCAGTGTGGGCATGTAGCAGAGGAAGTGCAGCAGGATCATCGTGATCATAAAACCAAACTGCCCCTCACCCGCCAAAGAGGCCAAATAGAGAAACACTCCACCTAAAATATGCAGCACTCCCAGACACCGTTCCGTCGAGAAATAACGGTCCGCTACCATCCCGATAAAAAACGGCGTGAAGATCGCCGCGATCGGAGAGGTAGCATAAATCCATCCCACCTGAGCACCCGTCATATCAAGCACCCCGCCACCTGATTTAGCTCCGATGTAAGATGCAAGAGGCGGCCACCACGCCCCCCAAATCACATACTGCAAAATCATCATCACCGACAACTTGATACGCAAACCCAAATCCATGGCATCCTCCTGGACAATTCAAAGATACAAGGAACAAAGTTCGGAAATGCTAGTCTTTCCGGCCCCAAAGGACAATCACAAAGAACACAAGTCCACCTTTATCGCTTCTTGTAGATCAGGATCTGGGACCCTGGCTTCTCACTGATCTTGATCTCAGGCCCCTTCTCCATGAGCTCCTTCCCCGGCACGATGACTTTCTCAGCGGAGTCCACACAGAGCAGTTCATAAGGTGCATCGGGCACAAGTTGACGAAGTTGTGGCCGCATGGTCTCGTAGGGGCTCTCAGGGCGCCTAAAGGCAAGGACCATGCCTTCTCCGAGATCGGGACGGTCATACTGCCAAGCTGCCCAGACATCATCGGTCAGGGCATAAGAGAGGAGCGGGTAGAAATCGCCCTCAAAGTACTTGCGTAAGGTCTGGAACTCATCCAACCGCGTACGCAGCCAGTCCACCGCGAAATGCTTGGAGGTATCCTGTTCGAAGTCATACATGATCATCACCATGCCTGGTCCCAGCGCGCTCCGGAACACATAAGTGTCCTCACGGTCAAAGGCCCCAGTGCTTAAGGGAACCCACATCCCCAGACCCTGTGTCTGCCCCTGCATCGCGGTCACCCCAAAGCCTGGCCAGCATTGCACATCGCTGCGCCATAGCGGGATGCTGCGTGAGATGGTTTCGAGGTCGATACGCCGTCCACCGCTGGAGCAGTTGTCGATGAGTAAATTGGGGAAGCGTTCACGCAGCTCATCCCACATGGCATACATCCCGGAGATGTGCTTGATCTCCGCGATGCCCACCCGGTCGGGGGTGTCCATGGAATCCCAGAAGGGACGCGGGTCCATATTGAAGTCCTGACGGTAACAGCCAATGCTGTTTTGCTGGATCAGATCCGCGAGGTAATCGGTCAGGAACTTGCGCGCGGCGGGATGGCCCAGATTGAAGAGGAAGTTGTCCCCTTGTGGGCCAACCAGAAACTCCGGGTGTTCCTTAGTCCACTGGGTACCCTTGAAGACCCGCTCCGACTCAACCCAGATGAGCAACCCGACTCCGGCTTCCTTGAGGGCATCCGCCACCGGCTTCATCCCTTCGGGGAAGTATCCTGGGTTGGGAAACCAATCCCCCACCAGACGGCCCCAAGCGCTGTTGAAGACGGTGGCGCCCACCTTGGCTTCATCCACGCCAAACCAGCCGGCATCCACCCACAGGTAATCCAGAGGAA
>CAZORO010000735.1:0-2343 GCA_964581845.1 uncultured bacterium | reverse complement strand
GAAATGAATGCCAGGACTTGTCATTTCCCCCAAGCCTCCGTCAATCTGAAGTGTGGCCCGGATGGGCTTAACGGTGTATTGTCTTCCATGATTGGAGATCATAAAGGCATGAACTGTTCAAAGACACTCCTTATTCTCACGCTCCTCTATTCAGTGGTTTGGCCGCTGCAATCTTACGCTGAACCGCGTTACCTGCTGTTCAACATCGCTCCCGGACACGACTGGAAGCAAGAGGATCCTGGTACGGTGAAAAAGTTCAGCCTCCTGCTCAATGATGTCACTAACACCATCCAACCACATCAGCGGGAGGATCTACAGATTGGAGTGGCATTCACTTTTTCAACCCTGAATTCCTTTCCCGGAGTGATTATAGAGGGTCTCACCAACCTCTTTGCCGCCTCGAGCAAAACTGGTGTTCCTGTCATGGTCACCCTCGATGGACAGAATTGGTGGGAGGAACGTCCCGAACTCTGGAACTGGTGGGACCCGGAATCCTCTGGATACAATCCTTCTAACGTATTCAATGTGGAATGGGCCGGTTGGAGCCCAGCGCAAGCGGTTAAAATTGGTTGGCGTAATTGGGGGATTCAGGTCCGTGTGGCCCCGGCGCCCAATCTGGCCAGTCCCCGGTTCCTGGAGGCCAACACCACCGCCCTCAAACAGATCGTGCCGGTCATCGTGAACTGGTACAACTCCCTTCCCCCTGAAAAGAAACATCTCTTCGCTGGTCTCAAACTCGGGTGGGAGGCCTCCATTGGATACAATGCCTACTACTACCCCGATGGCAACCGTTTCCTTGAGCAGTGGCCGGATAATGATGTCAATGATCCCACCACCGGGCTGGATCCCTCCAAGGGTCTCTCTGGTGGAGTCCTTCAATTAGGGTATGCCGCGGTCCGTACCGCTGGCATCAAGTCCAGCGGAGAGATCACACGGGAGGATATCGGCAAGGTGACCCAGAACTACTTGGCGCTCCTCTCGAAAACCGCTATCGAGGCCGGAATGCCGCGTGAACTCGTCTACACCCATCAGGGGGGAGTCTGTCCGCCATGGGACCAACACCTTCCTTTCTGGCCCGCGATCAATGAGTGGTCCAATCCCGGATGGAGCTTTTACTGGGGGGCTCCCTCACAAGCGGGGAATCTTAACGAAGAAATGGAACGGGCGGGCCTCTCTCGCTGGGGGGCGGCGGAATGGTGGTGGACCGGAACTTCAAGCGAGGAATGGTCCAGCCATTTCACTCAAACCCTTCAGTTCCGGGATTGCCGGTTTGTCTGTGTCTATAACTGGAATCACGGCGGCGTAGAGAGCCTGCCAGATGCTTTGGACGGTGTCCGGAAGACACTGGAAGAATGGCAAGAACCCGCCGCCGCCAAGTGAAAACTATCCAGAAGCCAATCTCTGTCTGGGAATACCTCCTGGCATGGTTTGACTCGGTCAAGAGAGACCTTCCTTGGCGCGGAACAAAAGATCCTTATGCCATCCTGGTGTCGGAGCTGATGCTCCAGCAGACTCAGGTTCAAACTGCTATCCCCTTTTACAAGCGTTTCATGGAAAGGTTTCCGGACCTTGAATCCCTCGCGATTGCCACTGAAGAGGAGGTCCTGCGTCATTGGGCCGGTTTGGGTTATTACCGGCGGGGACGGAATCTTCATTGCGCCGCGCGGGCAATCCTGCTGGAGCATGGGGGTTCTGTCCCCGCCAACAAGGCCAAGCTCCTCTCTCTTCCGGGTGTCGGCGAGTACACCGCTGGGGCGATCCTGAGTATCGCTTTCGATCAAGCCGTGCCCCTGGTGGATGGCAATGTGGAACGAGTCCTCGCGCGTTTCTTCGCCATGAACAAGGACCTCGGAACAACGGAGGGAAGGAAGGCGGTCTGGAAGCTCGCGGCTGAACTGGTTCCATCAGTACATGCCGCTTGCCACAATCAAGCCCTCATGGAATTGGGAGCCACAATCTGCCTTCCCACCCAACCCAAGTGCCAGGACTGTCCCCTCGCTAGCAAGTGCCAGGCGCACTTGCATGGCAAGACCATGGAGCTTCCCATCAAGTCCAGGCGCTCCCGGCATGAGAAGATTCTTGAGGCGGTGCTGCTGGTGGAATGCGAAGGGCACTGGTTGCTCACTAACATGAATGAGGAGGGGTTATATCCGGGGTTGTGGCAGTTTCCCTGGGTATGGAGACATGAACAGGAAACAGAGCATTCCCATGGCCTCATCTCCCCCCACCCCAACCCTCCCCCACAAGGGGGGAGGGAGAAAAAGACTCCTTCCTGGGCCTCTTGGCGGCCTGTGTTCCAACCTCTCGTGGATCTCACCGGTATTTCCTTGAATACTGTCCATA
>CAZORO010000734.1:0-2375 GCA_964581845.1 uncultured bacterium | reverse complement strand
GAACATCTATGGCTATTCCAAGCACCTTTTCGACCTCTGGGCCTGGCGGCATGGACTCTTGGAGAAGATCGTGGGAATAAAGTTCTTTAATGTTTACGGGCCCGGAGAGGATCATAAAGACACGATGCGGTCATTGGTCCATAAGGCTTACTTTGAGGTACTGAAGACAGGACAAATCCACCTCTTTAAGTCCTATCGCGAGGACTATGCGGATGGCGAACAGAAACGCGACTTTGTTTATGTCAAGGATGCGGTCAAGGAAGTTCTTTATTTTCTGGATCATCCGGACCGTTCGGGGCTTTTCAACTGCGGTACGGGTGAAGCACGAACCTGGCTCGATCTGGCACGAGCCCTCTTCGCGGCGATGGGGCGTGAACCCAACATCCAATACATGGATGTGCCGGAGAGCATCCATGACAAGTACCAGTACCACACCCAAGCGGATCTCACTAAACTACGCACGGCTGGATATTCAGAAAAGTTTACCCCCATTGAGGATGGCATCCGTGAGTATGTGATGGGTTACCTGATCCATATGAGACCATGAGGATTGAGGTGGATTCCAGTGATCTGATGGTAGTAGTCTCGATTGGCCACTCCTGATAGGATTCGAGATCAACGTGAATGGTTTAATGGAAGGAGTAGCGATGACACCCACTTTCGAGCAGAAACTTCAGTTTGCTGAGGCTTTCGCGTTTCTTGGGAACCAACAGAATGGTCATGCTGTGGGCAGGTATTTCGGGCTGGGTGGAGTCTTTATTTCGCCAATGGGGCGTACAGTGGGCCCGGAGGCTATTGGGACCCAGATCCAATCCCTGCTCGATAGTCAATCCCCCCCCACGGTAGCGGAACCGGGACTCCTGGATGGTGAACCAGTCTGCCTGGTCTGGAGAAAGGGAAGTATCCCGACACGCCTTTGCCTGGATCTTTTCGTATCCTGTGACTCGCAGGGCAAGTTGACAGAGGTTCAATTAAAAACTGACCGTGAGCTTCTCGACCGGGTGCAGCCGGTACGCGATGTAGGCGGTGATGTCTTCGGATTCGATCCCCGTCACTGTATTCGCGAGGTCTCCTCGGCTTATTCCACGGAAGGGGGATTGACCATTCTGTACGGCAACCTGGCCCCCGAGGGGGCGGTGGTCAAAACCGCCGGTGTGGACCCCGAGATGCTGGTGCATCAAGGCCCGGCGGTGATTTTCGAAAGCCAGGAGGAGGCCTGCGAGGGCATCCTCGGAAAGATTTCCGGTAAGAAGGTCAAGGCGGGAGATGTGGTTGTGATCCGCTACGAAGGGCCCCGTGGCGGTCCTGGAATGCAGGAGATGCTCGCGCCCACCAGTTACATCAAGGGGGTGGGGCTTGGTAAGTCAGTGGCCCTGATTACTGATGGACGTTTTTCTGGGGGGACCGCTGGCTCCTGTATCGGACATGTCTCTCCCGAGGCCGCGGAGGGTGGCCCTATTGGCCTGATCCGGGATGAAGACATCATTGCCATCGATATCCCCGGCAAAAAGCTCAATGTCCTGTTGTCCGAGGCGCAACTCGAGGAACGGCGTAAGACTTGGGTTCCGCCTGCCCCACGGATGAACTTCGGCTGGCTGGGACGTTACCAGAAGATGGTGGCCAACGCCGCTAAGGGCGCCATCCTGCAGATGGACTAACACAGAATCAAAGTGGGAATACCTCCACGCAATAACGAATCTTGATTCGGAAGATCAGGAGAAGAAATCTCATGGGCAATTACCCCACGCTTTCGCGCCGTCAAGCTATTCTCACGGGTGTTTCCGGAACAGCTGGAGCCATTTTAGCCAGTGCAGCCAGTTTCGCGGAGGAGACAGCCTCGAAACAGACTTTGAAGGGGAATGTGCGCCACTCGGTCAGCGCCTGGTGCTTCTCTTCCATGCCCCTGGAGGAACTCTGTAAGAATGCCGCCGCGATGGGAATCGAATCCGTGGAGCTGCTCGGTCCCAAGGAATGGGAGACTGTGCGCAAGTTTGGACTTACCTGCGCCATGCCCCATGGCCCAGGGAGCATCGCGGATGGTTTCAACCGTATCGAGAACCACGAGAAGCTGGTCGCCGGCAGTGAGGAACTGCTCCCCCTGATTAAGAAGGCTGGCCTCCCCAATATGATCATCATGTCCGGAAACCGCGCTGGGATATCCGATGAGGAGGGGCTTGAGAATTGCACGGTTGGCATCAAGAAAATCATGCCTCTCGCGGAGAAGCTTGGGATCACTGTGTGCATGGAGCTCCTCAACAGCAAGGTCGATCACAAGGATTATCAGTGTGACCGTACCCCCTGGGGCTTTGAACTGGTTAAACGAGTGGGGTCAGAACGCTTCAAACTGCTCTACGACATCTACCATATGCAGATCA
>CAZORO010000733.1:0-2392 GCA_964581845.1 uncultured bacterium | reverse complement strand
CTTGAAACACCGCAAACCCTGCCTGAGTTTCGCGATGAACAATGGCGCCCTGGTCCCATGCGGCTGCGAGAACGATCTGAATGCGAGCTTGACACTCATGCTGGGCGCGAACCTCTTTGGCCGGGGCGGTTTCCAGCATAATCCCGAGTTCGATCTGGAGGAGAATCAATACCTCGGTTCGCATTGCACCTGCACACCCTTGCTGCATGGTCCCAAAGGCAAAGCCGCTGCCTACGACCTGCGTCCCTTCTTCCACCAGATGCCGAAGACTGTGGCCTTTGATGTGCAGTGGCCAGAAAGGGAACGGGTTACCCTATGCAAGTATCATGGGGATGAGAAACGTATTTATGCCTGGGCGGGTGAATCGGTGAAATCGCCCACCTGTCCACCAGTCGGAGGGTGCGCCACACGTGTTTTGGTCAAGTGTGACAATACCCCGGACATCTGCCAAGTCTATCCTGGTCCGCATCCGGTGCTCTATTGCGGTGATTTCGCCAAGCAACTTGTGACATTCGCGAAGCTTTACGACATCGAAGTACGTACCAACCTGTAACAAGGAGAAATTATGGACGGGGCATACCAGCCAAGGGATCCATAGATCCTGGATATTTGGTATTCTTCCTCGCCATGCTACAAATCAATCCTTTTCCACGTCTTCCTCTCAAGGGAAGCCTTGACCTCACCTACCGCTGCAACAACAACTGTCGGCATTGCTGGTTACAACTACCGGCCAATGCACCTGAGGTGGAAGAGGAGCTTACCACTCAGGAGATTCTGAGAATTGTAGATGAAGCCCGTGGGATGGGTTGCCGCGAATGGTCAATCTCCGGTGGTGAACCGTTGTTGCGTCCAGACTTTCCTGAGATCTTCGAGCACATCACCTCCAAGGCAAGGTCCTACACCCTTAACACGAATGGGACTCTCATCACTCCAGAGACTGCCCGTTTGCTCAAGCGCAAGGGAAGCAAGATGGTGGCTCTCTATGGCGCGACAGCGGAGACCTATGACCATGTCAGTCGTCACCCGGGCGGCTTCGAGATGGCCATGCGAGGCTTCCGTTATCTCCAGGAGGCGGGGGCGGGATTTATCGTCCAGTTAATCCCCATGCGGGATAACTGGCATGAATGGGACCAGATGATCGAACTGGCCAAATCACTCAGTAAGCATTGGCGTGTCGGCGCGCCCTGGCTTTACCTGACCTCCTGCCGCGACCCTGAGCGTAACACGGAGATCTGCCGTCAACGCCTCGATCCCCGTGATGTGGTGGATCTCGATCGACCGGATATGTCTATCGATAACGCGCGGACACAGGAATATGCGCATGACCCCGGTGATGACCGTCTCTTCGCGCGGTGCATCGCGAGACGGCGTGAGTTCCATATTGATCCTTATGGCGGTATGACCTTCTGCTCATTTATTAAAGACCCATCCATGCGCTTTAACCTGCGCAAGGGATCATTCCAGGAGGCTTGGGAGACTTTCATCCCATCCCTGGCAGACAAGATTCATGGCGGCAAAGAATATGAAGAGCACTGCGCGGCCTGCGAGGAACGCGATAACTGCCGCTGGTGCCCGGTTTACGGTTGGCTGGAACATGGACGGTATTCCGCGCCGGTCAAGCACCTGTGTGAGGTGGCGGAGATGAACAAGCAATTCAAGGAGGAATGGCGGGCAAACCACCGGCGTTACTATCAGATCGCGGGAATCACGATCCAAGTTGACAGTGATCTGCCCATCACGGATGAAACCTTCCATCCCAAGTTCGAGTCCTTCCGTGTGGATGGCCCTAGCGAGGATACAATAACTATCCGCCATCACTTCTCTCTTCCCGATCTGGAGGGCAAAGATCTTGGAAAGGAGCTTTACCGCAAGCCCCCCTGGGCAATCTCGCGGCTGAATAATTCCTTCATCTATCTGGGGATCTCCCCAATGGAAAATAATCCTGCTTTGCACAGGGTGGTCACTGTTAACTTCGAGCACACCCGGGCCCGGATTTACAACGACCGGGAAGATCTATGGCACAAGGGCAATCTCCATTCTCTCACCCTGTTTCCCACCGATCAGATCCTGATTGCGCGGCTACTTGCCGACCGGAGGGGGTGTTACCTCCACTCAGCGGGAGCGATTTTGAATGGCGCGGGGGTGCTCTTCGTGGGCCACTCCGAGGCGGGCAAGTCGACTGCCACCAGAATTCTGATGGCGGCAGGCGAACGGGGGGAGATGGAGGTGGAGATCCTCTGCGATGACCGCATTATTGTCCGCCAGGGCGAAGATGTCTGGCGTGTGTATGGGACCTGGAGCCATGGCGAGATCCCGGTGGTCTCTTCCGCCAATGCTCCCCTGCGAGCGATCTGCTTTATCGAGAAAGCTGGGGAGAATTCTCTCACCCGAC
>CAZORO010000732.1:0-2401 GCA_964581845.1 uncultured bacterium | reverse complement strand
AGGAGCGTTATGGTTTCTCGCTCTCGCCGGGGACCACCGCACTGGTGATCGGAGTCATCCCCGAGCTGGTGCGTGTGCTGGCCGTACTCCCCATGGGCAGGCTGTTCGACAAGATGAACTTCATCACACTCAGGATCGTGATCAATCTCTTCCTTCTCGCTTTCCAAATCATTTTCTTCTCCTCGAGCACGTTGTGGGGGCTGTGTGTGGGAGCGGTGTTCCTGGGGATCGGCAATGCGGGTGGATCAGTGGCCTGGAGCCTGTGGGTGACCCGATATGCGATCCCCTCGGATACAGCCAAGTACATGGCGATCCACACTTTCTTCACCGGGTTGCGTGGAATCTTTGCCCCCTATTTTGGGTATTGGTTAGCGGAGCTGGGCTCGGTGCGTCTGGCAGCCTGGGTCTCTTCGGGAATGATCGCGGTCTCTTGTTTGATATTGGTTTACCTGGAACGCCGTAGCAGCCGTTCAGGCAGGATGGTGGACCTGGAGGAAGCAATGGAGGGGGATGAATAAGGTGAGCTTTTCTAGCTGATCTCCATCGCTTGCTGCTTGATAATGGCGAAGGAGAGGGTCGCCTCGGCCACTGTATTCCCATCCACCGTGGCCACACAATCAGCCACGCCGGTCGACTTGCGGAACTTTCTGAGCTTGCATTCGACTTCTAGACGGTCCCCCGGAACCACTGGCCTGCGGAACTTGGCAGCATCAACTCCCAGGAGGTAAGCGTATTTTCCATGATTCTGCGGGAGCGAGAGGATTCCAGCGCCGGCCACCTGCGCCATGGTCTCCAGGATAAGCACTCCCGGCATGATCGCCTGATCGGGGAAATGGCCTTCAAAGAAGGGTTCATTCCCGCTGACCGACTTGTAGCCCGCGAACACACCTTTCTCGACATCAATGCGTGTGATCCGGTCTGGAAAAAGAAAAGGATAACGGTGCGGAAGGACCTTCTTGATGTCCTCAATGCCCATGGGAACATTGAAGACCGGCCTGCCACGTTTGATCCCCAGGGTCCGTTCCATCTTACGGACAAACTCCACATTGAAGGCATGACCGGAGCGCACCGCCACGATATGGGCCTTGAGAGGTGCTCCCAACAGGGCGAAATCGCCAATCACATCGAGGATCTTGTGACGGATGATCTCATCCTCGAAACGCAGGTCCTTGTTGACAAAGTCCTCCTCCCCGATGACCAGGGCGCAATCGAGCGAACCCCCCTTGATCTTCCCGTCGGCGCGCATTTTCTCGACATCCTTGAGGAAGCAGAAGGTCCGGGCCGGAGCGATCTCCTTGGCGAAGATCTCTGGTGTAATAAGGAAACTGGCCGAGCGGATGCCAATGGCGGGGTGGTCATAGTTGATCTTGAAGGTGATCTCCAGGGTATTGGAGGGAACCACCGCTAGTTCCAGGCCATTTTGGAAGAGCCAGATCGGTTCCGTGATGGTGATGTAATGGCGTGGACGGTCTTGGCTTTGGAGCCCCGCCTCAAGCAGCACATCGACATAAGGTTTGGCGCTGCCATCACCCACGGGAGGTTCAGTCCCATCCACTTCCATGATGAGGTTATCGATCCCCAGGCCCCGTACCGCGCTGAGAACATGTTCCACAGTTCGGATCTGCAGCTCGCCACGTCCCAGAGCAGTTTGGAGGACGGATTCCTCAATGACCACATTGTCAGGGTCGACCTCCACTCTCGGTTTTCCTGGCAGGTCGGCGCGGATGAAGACATATCCATGATCCGGGGGAGCGGGTTTGAAAGTAATGGAGGTTTGATTCCCCGTGTGGAGCCCAACCCCACTGAGGGAGATATCACGGGAAATGGTCTGTTGCAGGGCGCTCATACGGTCCTTTTCCGCCTTCCTGATGGTACCAGCTGGAACGGCCCTGGAATCCCATTCCAGCGTATTCTCTATTGCTTTCATACCATAAGGAAAACTGGAGTGGAAATCCAGAAGATGAGGAAATCCAAATTCTCTTGTTTTCCCTCATCCTCAAGTTGACACCAAGTAAACCCACCCCTAGCATGACTCTTATTGAATCCAGGCGGGCAAACTCCACACCCTGGGACCCCCTTGAACAGGAGGATGCGATGGTCAACCTTTTTTCCGAGTTTGAGAAAGTCACACTGGCAAATCCCGAGGCCATTTGCCTTATCTGTGAGGATCAGAGTTTCACCTTCCAGCAAATCCTCGATGCCTCGAAACGGTTGGCCAAACGGCTGCTCGATATTGCCCCTGGCAATACTACCGAACCCGACAATCATATCGCTCTTTTCGCTCCGAATTTGCCAGGTTTTGTAATCGGTTTCTATGGCACCCTGGCCGCTAACAAAACCACGGTTCCGATTAACTTTCTACTCAACCAGAATGAGATCATGACCATCGGGGTGCATGCCG
>CAZORO010000731.1:0-2402 GCA_964581845.1 uncultured bacterium | reverse complement strand
CATGTTTCCGAGCTCCCCCATGGTTGTCTCAAGTCACAGATGATGCGCGCGTCATCACCGCGCCCCATCAGGTCCCAGGTATGGGCTCCCTCCACCTCCGCGCAGACACGGATACATCTCATGCAACGGATGCAGCGGTTGTTGTCCATTCCGAAACGCTCATGAGACAAGTCGACTGTCAGGGAGGGATAGCGGTAGGGGAAATGGATGTGTGTCAGGCCGAGTTTCTGGGCCAACGACTGCAATTCACAATGGCCATTGGACACACATATCGAGCAGATGTGGTTGCGCGCCACGAACAAGAGCTCCAGGAGCATCTTGCGGTAGCGGGTCAACCTCTCCGAGTTGGTCGTTACTTCCATACCCTCCTGGCACTCGGTTACACAGGCCGGAAGCAACTTGTTGGATCCCTTGACCTCCACTAAGCAGAGACGGCAGGCTCCGATCGGCGTCAATCCGTCCAGGTGGCATAGGGTTGGAATCTGGATGTTATTCTCGCGCGCGACAGTCAGGATTGTCTGGTCCTCGCTGGCGCTCACATCGCGTCCGTCGATGGTCAGTGTCTTAATTCTTATGCTTGGGCTCATGTCTTTTCCTCCCGGACTCAGTCTTTCACCTGGAGCTGGGAAACATACTCATCCCGGAAGTATCTGAAGGTACTCAATACCGGGTTGGGTGCGGTCTGCCCGAGTCCGCAGAGACTTGTGGATTTTACCACGTCACAGAGTTCCTCCAGCATGAGGAGGTCCCGTTCACTGCCCTCGCCAGCGGCGATCTTTTCGAGCAGGTCGTGCATCACGGCGGTTCCAATCCGGCAAGGTACACACTTGCCACAGGACTCTGACTTACTGAATTCCATGAAAAACTTGGCCACATCGACCATGTTGGAGGTCTCATCCATCACGATCATTCCGCCCGAGCCCATGATGGAACCAAGGCTGTTGAGGGATTCGTAATCCACCGGAGCATCCAGGTGTGCCTCGGGAATACACCCTCCCGATGGGCCACCAGTCTGGACCGCCTTGAAATGTGCTCCTCCGGGAATGCCACCACCGATGTCGAAAATGATCTCCCGTAATGTGATACCCATGGGAACTTCGATCAGACCGGTGTTCTCAACCCTTCCGGCCAAGGCGAACACCTTGGTTCCCTTGCTTTTCTCGGTACCGATGGAGGCGAACCAATCCCCGCCCTTGGCCATGATGGTGGGGATATTGGCCAGTGTCTCGCCGTTGTTGATGAGCGTGGGTGAATCCCAGACACCTGACTCCGCCGGGAAGGGAGGACGTGGACGCGGGGTGCCACGGCGTCCCTCGATGGAGGCCAGCAAGGCGGTTTCCTCTCCACAAACAAAGGCTCCCGCTCCCAGGCGCAGTTCAATATTAAACTGATGGGGAGTACCAGCAATTTCGTTTCCGAGCATTCCGTGCCGGTTGGCCTGACGGATGGCGTTCCGCAGCCTCTTGATGGCCAGGGGATATTCAGCCCGTACATAAATATAGCCGTTAGTAGCGCCCACCGCGTAAGCCGCGATCGTCATCCCCTCAATGACCCGGTGGGGATCGCTCTCAAGCACGCTCCGGTCCATGAAAGCCCCTGGATCGCCCTCATCCGCATTGCACACCACAAATTTTCCACGTCCATGCACACGTGCCTTGGCGACCATGCTCCACTTCAGCCCAGTTGGGTATCCCGCCCCGCCGCGTCCACGCAACCCGCTCTTAATCACCTCCTCAATCACCTCCTGAGGGGTCATTTCGCTGAGCACGTTAACCAGCGAGGAATATCCACCCGCCGCCACGTATTCCTCGATACGGTCGGGATCAATACGGCCAGAGTTCTCCAGAACCACCTTTTGTTGACGCTTGAAGAAGGGAATGCCGGTGGAGCAAACCAGTCTGTTGACTGGTTCCTGGTTGACTTTCTCCACGATCTCGCTGGTGTCCTCGGGTTTCACATACTGATACAGAGTTCCCTCGGGTTCGATCGACACTAATGGCCCACGCGAGCACAAGCCCATGCAGCCAACGCCTTTGACATGGATCTTGTCAGTCAAGCCCTGCCGTTCGACTTCTTGAGTAAGTGATTCCTGTACCTTGTCCGCATGGGAGGAAAGGCAGCCCGCGGCTACACAGACGCAGATATGCTTCTCAAATTTGTTCTGGTTTTCTTGTTCTTCGGTTGCTAACTGGTTCAGCTCGTCTACGTTCATTGACGCAACATCTCCTCGACCCGTTCGTTAAAGGATGACGGGTTAGCGTTACCGACCACGACACCGTGGACGGACTGGACGAGGCACGGGCCGCGGCGGCCGGGGCGGGGCTGGTCTTTATCAACGGCATCGAGCTCAGCGCGTACTGGGGATCCGTGGAGTTCCACATTCTCGGCTATTTCATCGATCC
>CAZORO010000730.1:2080-2404 GCA_964581845.1 uncultured bacterium | reverse complement strand
GGCCGGAGATTATGCGGGCTCTCGCGGAGATCGAATACGAGGGTTACTTGATCGCCGAGGCTTTCCCCTACGACACTTATGGAGATACCCTCCTCGAGCATCTCTCGGCCACCATGGATCATCTGATGGAGCGCAATTGAAATGACACGGATCGGGCTGGTGGGTACAGGGGATATCGGTCGCATTCATGCACGAGCGCTGGCAAAGATCCCAGGAGTGGAAGTGGCCATCTGCAAGGGACGCAATCCTTACCGCGCGGAGGCTCTGGCCATCGAACTAAATGCCGTGACTTCTGGAGGCTTTACGGAATTACTAGCAGATCCC
>CAZORO010000730.1:921-2070 GCA_964581845.1 uncultured bacterium | reverse complement strand
CATTGAGGGAGTGAGTCTTTGTATCCCCAATGATCTTCATGCGGATTATGCCATCCCCGCACTGGAAGCTGGCAAGGCGGTTCTCTGCGAGAAACCGATCGCGCTGACCATGGAGGATGCGGTTCGGATGGAGCGGACCGCAACTCGGACAGGGACGCCTTTCATGGTGGGGCATGTGGTCCGGTATTGGGAGGACTACAGAAAAGCGCGCGAATTGGTTCAGACCGGAACATTGGGCGGGATTCAAGTCTTCACAGCACGGCGTATGGTTTCTCTCCTGCGCGCGGTGCAAGGTGAGGCTGGTTGGCGTCACCAAATCCAGAGATGTGGTGGGGCGGTAATCGATCTTCAGGTCCATGATCTCGACTTCATTCTCTGGACTTTCGGGCCACCGGCTCGTGTCACCAGCCGGGGAGTCAAGTCTCATACTAGCGCTTTTGATCATGTTTTTACATTGCTGGAGTACCGGAATGGCCTTACCGTGCTGGTTGAGAGTAGTTTTATGCTGCAAGGCAACCCAGTGGTGATGGACTTCAGGATCATCGGCTCGGAGGGATCTCTCGAATTCTCCTTCATCGAATCAAATTTTGCCATGCATGGGATCGAGGGAGGCAAGGAAAAGGTTGTAAAGAAATCCCACCCCAGTCTTGTCCACTACCAGTGGAACCAGTCCCCTCAGACTCTACTGACCCATCTGGATGACCCGGTGACCGCGATATTCGATGCGGAGCTGTTGGCATTTGTGGAGATGGTTCGTACGGGCTGTAGTACTGGAGTGCCTTCCCCGGCCGAAGCTGTCCAAGCGCTCCGTCTGGCGCTTGCCTCGCGCGAGTCCTGCGAAACCGGAAAGATAGTGGAGTTCAATTAATTGTTGTTTACCATTTAATCCGTGAAGGAGATCGATCATGACAATGCGTATTGCCTACATTGGCGCGGGAGCCTTCACCAATGCTTTCATGTTCCCGCAACTCGCACGGCATGACATCGAGTTGGCGGCGGTGTGTGACCTGGATGAATCGAAAGCCTTGGCTGCACAGAAAAAGTATGGATTCGGTGCTGTCTATATTGACTTCGTAAAGATGCTTGAGAGTGAAAAGCCGCAAGCGGTATTCTGTGTTGGTGGTCCGAAGATACACTATGAAATTGGAA
>CAZORO010000730.1:0-891 GCA_964581845.1 uncultured bacterium | reverse complement strand
TCCCGCTGTATGTTCAGAAGCCCCCTGCTCCAGGCAGTGCTGAGGTACATGAGATGGCGCAACTTGCCGCCAGGAAAAAAGTTGTCTGCCATGTGGGATTCAACCTTCGTGCTGCTCCAGCCACACTTCAGGCCAGGCATATTCTCAAGGAAAAGGAATTTGGCCAGGCATTGCTAGGTGTTTTCCGTTATGGATTAGCTTCCACTCCCTCGACCGCCTTCAATGTCAAAGACCAGCATTGCCATTTGGTTGATACAGCGCGCTTCCTCATGGGAGAAATAGATTCGGTGAAAGCCATATTCACAGGGACACCCGGGGGACGAGATTATGTGGTAGCTGTTCGATTTGAATCGGGAGCTGTCGGCACTTTGAATTTCACATCCGGGCAACCCTTCGAAAAGGAATTCCTTTATTTCGAGATCACGGGTGAGGGCTCCTTCCTCTCCAGCCATGGCTTCGAACGTCTCTCCTGGATCCGCTCATTGAATCATCCCTGGTGGAAGGAACCCAAGGCGGACCTTGTCTATTCTCATGGCGCCTATGGTTCCGATGTGATGCTTGAAATGTATGGATACATTGGTGATATCGATAACTTTCTTGGCGCGGTCAAGGGAGAGCAACAGGATGTGTGCCCGATTGCTGACACGGAAAAAACAGTTGCTGTGGGCGAGCAAATTCTGTCACAAATTGAATCCGCATAATTAAAGGAGGAGGATGATGTACATCGAGTTTGGTACCTCAACACACGCCATTGCTGGTTTCGGTGAGCCAGGTAAACCATTCCGTCAATCGGTACTTGAAATGGCGGAATGTGGTTATGGCCATTTTCTACTGCTCACCTGGGAGGGTGGTCCTCCCATAGATGCCAATGGAGAATCCTCACAGTCTCTT
>CAZORO010000729.1:0-2404 GCA_964581845.1 uncultured bacterium | reverse complement strand
CTCGATGCAGTCCTTAAACCCTAGGTGTCTGCTGAAGAGGAAAGGTTGTAAAGGTACCATGGATTCCCGCCTTCGCGGGAATGACATAATGGAGGATCTGTTCAGGAAACCGTCATTCCCGGGAAGGCGGGAATTCATGGTTAAGCTCCTTTTTTTCTAGACTGCAAGGCCACGGCACGAACCATGGATCTTCTAGTTCTCCTAACACGGTTCGGGGGAGATGCCATTGCGCTGATCCTCCTCTATGACTTTTTTGTTCAGCCCTTCCGTTTCTATGGGATGGATCCTCTCACCCGTTTTGTGTGGGGAACGGCGCGGTGGATTTGTGGACCATTCGACAGCATCTCACGCAGGATCATCCGTCTACCCGACCGGGACCTGACTCCACTCTTCACACTTGTCATTGTGCTCTTTTGCCGGGGACTGATCTATACAGCGGCGGCTGTTCTGAACCACCCCAACCTGCCCGTCATCGCGTTGAGCGTCACGCTCAGCTTCCAGGAGCTTTTCACACGGCTCTTGATCCCCTCCCTGCTGTTTATCATTTACATTGACATCCAGCTCGCGCGGCATCAGGAAACCTTCATCGGAAATGTTCTGGTCATGGTGGTTCATGACTTGGCCAAACGTTTTGTGGTGATGATCCGTAAGCTTCTTCCCTCTTACCGTCCCCTTCCTGTTTTTATCTCCATCTTTGTGATCCTGTGCCTGTTTCAATGGGTTCTGATGGTGGTGACTTTACTGCCCTTTATAAATTCCCAGGCATGGGAGGCAATCCCCCATGTTCTCAATCCGCCCGGACTGAAGACCGTGGATACCCCGTTGTTGTTCCTTCCAGTGGTGTTCATTCAACTGGCCAGGACTTTCCTATTTGGGATCTTCATCCTGTTACTGTTCAACATGATCGCCGGTTTCTCCGGGATGGATCCCTATGACCGGACCACGATTCTGCTGGGACTTACCATTTCCCCGTGGGTGACAATGTCGAGAAGATTGTTTCCTTTCGCACGGGTGGGGGTGATCGACTTCTCGATCGGAATCCTGCTTTTCCTGCTTTGGCTTTTAATGGATATCCTCGCGCGCTTGGTGGAACATCTGGGATGAATAAGCATGCCTTTCGGACCATGGACCCTCTCCCTTTCGGGAAGCCTTCCTTCGCTCGCGGTCTGCCCCTAAACTCCCTACCGGTAGCTGGGATGGATTCTTTCTGTTCCCATGACATCAGTTGTTGCGATGGAGGTTGGTGAGTTGTTCAATCCGCGTTTTTGGGGTCTGAGTATCCTTCTTTGCCTGACGTGCCTGTTACTTGCTGGTTGTGGCGAGACAACCGCCTCGTTGAACCAGGCGGCCATGGAAAGCTTAAACAAAGGCGACTCCCAGGCCGCTGAGAGTCTTCTCAAGAAGGCCGCCGTGCTGGACCCGGTCAACAAAACTCTCATCGGCAATCTGGTGGAGGTGTTCTTCCGGGGTAAGAAGTGGGATGACGCCATCCTTGTACTGGAGAAGACTCAGATCATCGAGGGGCTTGCGGGAGACCGTGGCCTGAAAACCCGTCTCGCGGAAGCGTATATCATGAAGGGAGAGCCTGGTAAGGCATTCCCGGTCCTTTCCCAGTTGATCAAGGAAGGACCTGAGGATGAGTATTTACTCTTCCTGCATGGCTTCACATCGGATTCTCCGGATCTGGCGATCACCTCACTCACAAAGGCGATCCAATTGAAGCCTGACCGGAAAGAAGCTTATCTCGCTCTGGTCCGTGCCCAAGCCTGGGCGGGGGATGCCGAGGCTGCCCGGGGAACCCTGAAGACTTGTGAGGAAAAACTGGGAACCTCAAAAGACCTGATCCTTTATGGGATGGGATTGTACCTTCGGGAGGGAGACACCGAGATGGCCCGGAAGCTCCTGGATACCGCCCCTGCCGAGGTCAAGGAGGCTCCAGTGGCCAAGCTTTTCCAGGCTTACCTTGACCTGGGGGACCGTAAGGTGCCCGAGGCCAGGGCGGCGTTTGAAACTCTCGAGGAGGCTCCCGATGTCGCGGTCAGGGCTAAGCTGGGGGCCGCTTTATGTATGCTCATGCAGGATGATCCCAACCTGGCCATCGAGCTTTGCGAGGAGGTGGTTCAGGCCAATCCCAAGGATGTGACCGCGCATAACCTGATGGGACTTGGCCAGCTGAAGCGTCTTCAGAAGTTCCTCGCCAAACGAAGTTTCGAGACCTCGCTGCAGATCAACCCGGACCAACCTGCTATTCGGGCCTTAACCGAAAGGCTGGCCTCCAGGTGAGGATGAACTTAAGGTGTGTGGAAAACATCACCCAGGAGTTTTTTTTCCAGCTCCCCGCAAAATGGAGTTGACAACGCTTACAAGAAGGCTGTTCAATCCCTGTGAAATTTGCTCTGATAAC
>CAZORO010000728.1:0-2409 GCA_964581845.1 uncultured bacterium | reverse complement strand
ACACCTGAATGACCTGACCGTGGTCACCAATGCCTTGCCGATTGTCCAGGAGCTGGCGCCTTGCCCCGGAATCAAGGTTTACCTTCCCGGCGGTTGTTATCGTCCCAAAAGCCAGGATCTGGTAGGTCCCACATTAGTCAACACCCTGTCTCATTTCTCAGTCGATATCGCCTTCCTTTCCGTGGATGGTTTTCACACTCAACATGGACTGAGCGCGAGTGACACCAGCGAGGCAGAGGTGGTCCATTCCTCCATCAAGATCGCCAAACAATCCATTGTGGCCGCCGACCACAGTAAAGCGCAGAAACGCGCATTCGCCTGGATTTGCCCCTTGGATCAGATCGATTTATTGATCTCGGACAATGAGCTTGACCGTCAAGTGATGGAGGAGCTAATTCAGATGGGAATTCATGTGGAATTGGCGTAAGAGTCCCCCCCGGGCTATGCAATCCCTGTCTCGATGTGTGAATAAGCGCATTTGAAGTGTTCAGCCAGGAGCCTGAACCGGCGTGCATGCCATCCATACACCAGATTGAGGTGATGGGAACCACCGAGACGGCTGTATTCCGTAACCACCTCACGGATATCACGCACAAAGGAGAGTTTGAAGTTGGGACGATCGAGCCCCAATGTAGCGGGGAAGTCCGCGACACAACACTCCATCGTGATGAAGTGGAAACGCCCCATGGAATTAGTAGTCAAATCACAAAGGGTTACCTCTCCCGGTTCCAGGGCGAAATGAAGAAAGGCGAAAGGGGCACTTTCGGCAAGACTGAATTGGCGGCGCAGCAGTCTGGGTTTACGGTCTTTGCGCGCCATTTTCCAGTTACACTCGGCCATGTGTGAATTCAGGACAGCGTTGTTTTCAAAGTCCATGGTGTACATTTCCGTGAAGGTGACATCTCCACACAACCGTCCGGCCATGGCTCCACCGGCAGTGACAAAAAGGTCACCCTCCCCGCCATAAGCCATCCCCTCAGCCATGAGCTTGATGATACCGAGAAAGGGGATGGTTTCGATTCCGGGATGCTTTGCGATAGTGTCGAAGCTGAGTGTCAGGCCAGCCAGGGAATGTTCCTCCACAATCCGTCTCAAACCGGCCTCCAAACGGAGCGAGCGCAGATGATCCTCCAGGGTCAGCTCCGGGTCGATCTCGAATTGCTGGAGATCCCGCTCACGTGCCACCTCCAGTTCCCACGCTGGAACATCGCGTGCCGCTTCAGCCAGGAAAGAGGGAGAGAGGGAATGAGCCTGTATCCCAAATACGTTCCTGGCCTCATCCCAATCAAACTCGGAATCACCCATACCTGGCATTGGATCCCCCATCAGGGCAACATGGCTCTTGCAGATCTGGTGATAAGCCCGCCAGGCAATCAGTTCATCGATCAACTCCGCACGGGTATCGGCTTGGTTGACCAAACCAGTGACAATGCCGAAGGACCTTCCCGCTCGAACCAGTACACAGGTGATGTCTTGGACCCCCTGCATCCCATGACTGTGAAGCAGATCATCATCATTGAAGGCTTGCGTCACCTCCCCGGCCACCTGGGTGTTAAAGAAGACCAACGGTAAAGGTGTCTCGATGAGGGGCTGAGACACCGCGAGGCTGTTGGTATATCCCAAGCTCATTACCAGGACAGCATCGACACCCGCCGTTTCAGCCTCGCGCAGGAATGATAAAGTCTCCTCAGGTGAAGTTCCGATACCCAGCAAGGCCACTTGAATATCAGGTTTAAGAGGAGCAAGAGTCTTTTCAGCAATCTCAAGAACCTGGCTCCGGTAACCCGGAAAGGCAGTGTCATAAAGGGCCAGATAAGTCCCCAAAACCGCGATCTTTGGGGGTGGGTTGATGAGATGTTTTAACATGACATACATCCTTTCCAATCATATCCCGCCGGGTGGGAATAGCGAATTCATTTGCATGATAACAAACAATAATATATCACGAACTATGCCCCCTCCATGCGAATAAATTCGCTACTCTGGAGTGGTGGAACTACTCTGGAGTGGTGAGTTTGCCTCAGCTCTATCTTTGAATCAGTTTTTCACCAAAAACATCCAACGCGTTGAGCCGGAAAATGCGGTAACGCTCCTCGGTGGAGAGACCCGACTTGAGCACATGTCCCAGGAGGTAACGCGGTTCGATCCAGTTCGAGTCAGTTCCATAAAGGATACGGTCGATCCCCGCTTGGGAGGCCATCCACTCCAGCTGCCCGAAAGTGAAACTATCACCAGAGATATCCACCCAGCAGTTCGGGCATTTCCTCATCACCTCAACCGCCATCTGTTTGCCCTCTTCACGTCCCCCGGCATGGCCGAGAATAAGACGCAGGTTCGGGTGGCTTTCCAAAACCGGTCCGAACCGGTCTGGTGTGGACAGGTTTTGTGTTGGTTTGGCAGGATCTGGGC
>CAZORO010000727.1:0-2411 GCA_964581845.1 uncultured bacterium | reverse complement strand
CTTGAGACCAGTTCTCTTCTCCAGTTTGGAAGTCTAAGCATTCCAGGAGAATCTCATCAAAACCAAAGAGGTGTCCTTGGGTGAGGATGCAGGTGTTGTAGTTGCTCCTCGCCCGCTTGTCCTGCCAGACAATGGCGGTTCCGGAGGGTTGTCCGATCCGTGCCAGCGCGCACCCACGGTCATAGCCTGAGGAGAAGAACACTTTGTCATCCAGGATGACGGGTGTCGAGGTATTCGTTTCGAACTTCGGAGTCCGCCAAGGCAGGCGCCAGACCTCCCGTCCCGTGGACGCCGTCAAGACAACCAAGCCAGTTCCATTAAAAAAAGCCAAGTGAGGAATGTTGTAAAGGGTAAAGAGCTGTGGAGAGGAATAAGACTCGATGTATTTCTCTGTCCGCCAGACGAGGTGGCCATCTCTCTTGTCAAAGGTGAAAGCGATACCGGCATCCACCACAACCCAATCCTTGAAGAGAAGCGGCGAGGCGGAGAATCCAATAAGCGGGATCTTGGCGTCATATTCTCTTACTAGGTTGCGCGACCAGATCACCTGGCCATTCAGGGCATTGAGACAGATCAGGTCGGCCTCGCGGCTGAAGGTGTAGACAGCGGTAGCATCGAGCAGAGGCGCGGCGGCGGGGCCGCCCTCATGGTTGTAATCATGGATCTTGCAAGGATAAGAGTATTTCCAGAGTAACTTTCCGGTTTCGGCCTTGAAGCAATAGACAGTGTCCATGCCGCCCTGAAATCCCATGGTGAAGGTACGTCCATCCTTGATGGAGATGGGCGAGAAACCAATGCCCACTGAGGCACGCCAGAGCACCGGCAAGCCCTCTTTGGGCCAGTCAGTCCGCCAACCCGTTTCAGCGGAGATGCCATTGCGTTCTGGACCAAGCCATTGCGGCCAATCATAGGCACAAACAGGAAAAACAGCCGGGAGGATCCCCAAAGACAAAATCAAAATGAGCCGGAAAACCTCACTCCACGTCATGTTGAGCTCCTTTCTCTGGTCCCCGCCACGCCCGGTTGCCTTTAGAAAGGCTATTTCCCCTTCACATCCAAGCACACCATATTGCCCTTTTCATTCCGGCAATAGATTCTTCCGTTGGCGAGCACGGGTACGGTCCAGCACTTGAAACCTACTACCTGAGCACGGGAGATCTCCTTGAAGGCTTCCGAAGTGGCTTCCGCGATCACCAGCTCCCCTTGCTCGGAGAGGATAATGAGTTTGCCATCAGAGAGCATGAGTGATCCTTTCCCCAGATCCTCCTGCTCCCACATCAGTTTTCCAGTGTTCACATCCAAGCAAACAAGAATGTCTTCATCAAAGCCATAAACATACCCACCGCTCAACACCGCGGTGTTGATCTGCGTAGACATTTTTTTGTTCTTCCAAACAACCACCGGTTCCTTTCCAAGTTTTATATCGAAAAGACCGCAACCTGATTTATAGCCGGATGAAAGGAAGATCTTATTACCCATGATGACGGGACAAGTCGCGTTGACACCATACTTGGTTTCCCAACGGAACTTGGAATATTCCTTCCCTGTCTTCATATCCAGGATGACCAAGCCATACTCAGGAAAGCAGACCAGACAGCGTGTGCCCTCAAAATCGGCCGCCACGGGGGAGGAATAGGCGGCTTTGTAATCCTCCGTCCTCCAAATGATATTCCCTGAGGTTTTATCAAAAGCAGCAATAACGCCCACATCCAGGATGACCATCTGGTCTTCGACCAAGGGAGAACAGGAAAAAGCCCATTCGGGAACCTTGGCCCCCAGCTCCATCTTCACATCCTTGGACCAGATCTCCTTCCCAGTGGCGGCATCCAAGCAGAAAAAGTCTCCTATTTTACTCATGGTGTAGACCCTGTCTCCATCCACAGTCGGAGTTCCCCCTGGGCCACCCTCATAGTACTTGTCAAGCAGCGGTGCCTTGTAAGAGTGAGTCCACACCTTGGCTCCCGTCTCGGCATTGAAGCAGTAGACTGTATCCTCCTCATTGGCCCAACCCACCGTGTAGACCTTGCCATTCGCCACAGTAAAAGAAGAGAATCCGATCCCCACCTCAGCCTCCCAGAGCCTCTTAGGACCATCAGCAGGCCATTGGGAAAGCCAGCCAGTCTCCTGAGATGTCCAGTTACGGGTAGGGCCACCATAAGTCGGCCAATCCGCGGCATTGGCGTTGAATGCAAAAAGGAGCATGGCATAAAGCAGCCACATAAGCTTATTTCGTTGAATCTGGAAAACGGTCATCCGGGAAAACCTTTCGATGTATTTCGAGATAACGGCCGCCTTGGCCGGGACATCTCATCTATTCTACGGATTTGGATGAAGGGTGAACAAGGGGAAGGTCCCACCCCTTGCATCGCTCTCCCAATCGCGCGCACTCATGCGATACAAGAGAGCAAGGG
>CAZORO010000726.1:0-2417 GCA_964581845.1 uncultured bacterium | reverse complement strand
GGTCAGCTGGCTCGAGCTCGCCCTTGGACACTGACTGCATGCGGCCGGGATCGATACCACGGCTGATCATCCATTGGCGGACCGAATCCGCACGGCGGTCACCAAGTGCGAAGTTGTATTCCTCGGTGCCACGCTCATCGCAGTGTCCTTCAATCCTGATTGGAGCATTTGGGTTCTGTTTCATCCATGCCAGGTTCCGTTCGAGAGCCACATTCTGATCCGGCCGTATATCGGACCGGTCAAAATCGAAGTAGACCGTATCCAGCATGTACTTCGGCTCTCCCCCGAAACGAGGCTTACCAGCTGCATCAAAACCACCCCCGTTGGCGCCATTGGCTCCCCAATCTCCATTTGCGCCACCTGGACCACCAGGACCACGGCCATATGCATCCCCCGCTCCATAGGCCCCATTGCCAAAATAGGGCCCGCAGGGTTTGCATTGCGGACGCAGGTACCAGCCACAGCCCACCAGCTGGGTGGCCAGCAGCACGAGTACCAACGCGCCCACCCACTTCGCTCGAACTTTCCATTCCCCTTTCGATGACTGCATTTCTCTCCCCCTCAAGACTGTTAGGTCTTCTCCCCTAATATTTACTGGTGCCTGAGCCTCCCGCTTCAGCGTCGCTCAGGTATCCAGAATCCTCATATCCCGAACTTGGACTCGATGAAATCCGGCTGATGCCCGATGACCGTGAATACGGATAACATGGATCGTAGCAACAGCACGGATTACAACCCTGATTGCATCCCATCGCTGGAAAGAACCCCATCTCAAGACCACAATTGGGCCAAGTGCACGACTGGCCACAAGGATTCCCACAGCGATTGCCGCCACAACAACAACCACCCAGCAAAGCCGCGATTGTCAGAGTCAATACCATTCCCAGCACATTTACTTTTAACTTCTTGGAACCGAACATCTTCTTCCCCCTAGGTTCACTTCATTTCTAGAAATCGGTTCATAAACTGAACACTAGCAGGAAGTATCGACCGATTCAAGTGAAAACTTTCGCTTTCTGTTCAGGCCGGCTTACGCTTTTTGAAACTTTCTCTCCCTTGTCCCTTCCTCATGGATTCCCGCCTTCGCGGGAAACACAATCTCTCGCTACCAGTATTTGTCCCTCCCCTACCCCAACCTTCCCCCGCAAGGGGGGAGGGAGCCATCATCCCCCTTCCCCCTTGCTCTCATGCACAAACGCATGATTCAAAGGGAGGGTTGGGGTGGGGGGAAAGTCATCAACCTTTTATGGCCCCCAAGCGGGCGAGGAGCAGTCACCTCCAACACGCCCACCATCCGTGATGTATCGTTTATCTCTCCCATCCAAATCCATAACCACCACCTTCCCTCTATGACAGAAGACAATATGTCTTCCATCCGGGGCCCAAGATGGCATTTCACAGTTACCCGAGAGATCCTGAGTCAGGTTGCGTGGATTACCGCCATTGATATCGGCCACCCAAATGTTGAAACCGCCGCCCCCCAGACTCGAGGTATAGGCAATCATGTTACCTCTGGGACTCACACAGGGGTCATCGTTTTGGCCTCCCTTGATGATGGTGGTGGGTTGACCACCACTGGATGGGATCCGCATGATCTGGGGTGAGCCATAACGATCGGAAATAAAGTAAATATACTTACCATCCGGAGTCCATGTGGGAGAGGTCTCCACATGGCGTGATCTGGTCAAACGTACCGGTGAGGAACCATCCACACTGATCCGGTAAATCTCCGGGTTGCCATCCCGTGAGAGAGTGACCGCCAGACTGCCACCATCAGGACTCCAGGAGGCAGCTCCATTCATACCAGGGAAGGCCGCCAAAACACGGATCTTGCCGGTGTCGAGGTTGTAGACATACAGATCTGGGTTATTCTGACGGAAGGAGGTGTAAACCAACTTGCGTCCATCCGGGGACCATGCCGGCGAGAGGCACAGGTCACGGTCCTGGGTGATCTGACGCACATTCCGGCCATCATAGTCCATGATGAAGACCTCGCGGATCTTCTTTTTCCCTCCCCCACCATCGGTACGCCAAATGGCATTTTCAAAGGCGATATAGGAGTGCGCGCAACCCTGGAAGCCCTCCGGATCGTACTTCTGAACCAAGCCATCCACGAAATTGTGAACGGCGCGGCGGACCTCGCGGATCTTCTTTTCGGGAGTATCGAACTGGATGGTGTATTCGAGAGCGTTGAGTGCCTTTTCATCAAAGACATCATAAGCATAAAGCCGGATGTTCCCTTGGTTCCCTTGATTGTCAAACTCGCCTTTGACCAGAACCGCGCATTCGAGGTTCTGCCAGGCAGTGTAATCTATGGCTCGGAGTGCCTGATCCCGTTTGTTCTGGGCAACCATTTCGGCGGAGTTGGGAATGGCCTGGAAATAGTCGGTGAAATCCAGGTCATAACGCATGGTTTT
>CAZORO010000725.1:0-2418 GCA_964581845.1 uncultured bacterium | reverse complement strand
ATACCACCCTGAAATGTCTTGGGCCGATGTTCCAGTGTTGTACAATTCGATCCAATCATTGGAGGAATATGAAGGATACGAGGGATCATTCAACGAAGTATTCGATTTGATCTCGTTTATGACAACAACGTCCGCGGGATTGGGATCCGCCCCTCCGGGAGAGCCGTTGATATAAGCGCTGGCGCGCCAATTACCGCCATAATAAAGAGATCCGTAGGGTTGTGTATTCTGTGCGCTTGCCAAGGGCACCAGGGAATGACCAGCGCCATTCGCCGCCAGTGGCCAACCCCGTCCATCCCCATATTCCAACTCGAAAATCACAGCTCCTCCACTATAGGTTTGGAGAACAACTTTTTCACCTTCATTTGCGAGCTTTCCACCATACCCACCCAGGATCTGAACCTCTCCGGTAAGTCCATACTGGGTACGGAAAGCTGCGGTGTCACTTGTTTTAGCCAGAACAAGATATCCGCCGGGGGCGAGAGTCGTGTTCACCGGAAAGGTATAGGTGATACCACTTGAGAAAGCGGCCCCTCCCAGGTTCAGAATCTCCGTGTCGGAGGTATTGAGCATTTCGATGTACTCATAGTCCGAACCAGCCAAGGGATCATACATCAGTTCTGTCAGGCGCAAGTTGTCGGTAAGTGGCTCGCCGGTCTTGGTATTCGTGATGGTAATCGATCTCGTTCCCACAGGATTGCCATGATAATCATAGGCGGTCAGAACCAGTGGATTGATTCCTGGAGCAAGCGTGACCCAGGTCCTCCAGGTGGTAAGGAACGGCCAATCCAGAGTCAGGGGCTCGGAACGGCCAGTTATCTTGACCTCCCGCACATCAATCCAGCCTGTTCCCTCTAGCACAAGTTGATTGCCATTAACAGAAAAATCCTTTCCATTGTTTGTTGTGATCGTGAAATTGACTCTGGCGGGCATTTGGCTGAGGGCATAGTTGTAACGCTCGCTAATGTAAGTAGTCAAAGTGTTGTTAAAATTCAACCCTGTCATGGCACCAAAATGGCTGATCCAGGCCGCGGCATAGGCGGGATTGAAGGAGGTATTCAGCATATCATGCATGTGGCCGAGAAACAGACGTTTGTTTGCGGCAATATCAATCACTTTGCTGAGATTTGATCCCTGTCCATAGATGCTGGATGTGGATCCATAGTAGAAGGTGTGGTCAGTGTCCCAGGGCATAGCGAGGACCTTGTTGTTGTCTGGACGCACGAAGAATTCAACGTTGTGTTGGAGTCCATTGTGGTAAATGTCAGCGATGCCCCCGAGGGTGATGGAGGCAAAAACTCTCATCCATTGATCTAAATCGAGAATTTGTTCAGTTCTCTCCTCCAGCGCTGTTCCGGACTGGCTGAATGCTTTTGCCATTTCCATGATGCGGTCAAAGGAGTCCTTGTTCCTGTGGTTCTTGATCAAGTAATTCCAACGGTAAAATTCCTTGTTGTCTCCCATGTCTTGAAGGTCCACTCCCATGACAGGGAAACCTGAAGTAAATGAGCTGGGGGGCAGCTTATAACCCTCCGGATACCCGTTGTCTGTCATGGTCGAGTAATAAATCAACTCGAACTCATGAAGGTTGCCATCGCTTCCGCTGGGATAGGAAGACTCAAAGAACAAATCATCGGAGCGTGACATCAACAACTGAGCCGTGGTGTCCTCGCTACCACGCGCGGAGATAACATCCACAACATCATCAAAGGTCCAGGGTACTCCGCCCGCATGGTTCAGGATCTGCTTATAAACCAATTCATGCTGGCTGGCGCCGACAGTCCATGGCCCCCCGTTGCGGTCCAGGGAAATGGTTCCATGAACACCCCTGAAAAGGTGATCTGGATTGAAGTAAAGATTGAATCCGAGGCGCGAGCCAAGACGGCCAAAGCCACTTCCCTTGAGCCTTGCGCCCACATTGTAAAACACCTCCCGTTCATCATAGACCACTGTACAAGGTTGGTGCTCATTACTCATCGCGTTGGTTGCTGAATGAAAATAGGTGGCATCCTCCTTGAACATGAGGATTCGGATGCTATGACGTAGCGAAGAGTTGGTTCTTCCATCCTCAGTGGTGTACAACGCCCTGGATTCAGGACCCGCCGCGGGGTAGCAGGAGCTTGCTCCGAGGGAGTCGATTCCCTCCACATAAAACTGAACAATCGTGTTCTCTGATTGAGCGGGGAGATATGCGGTGTAAAGGACCCCATCCATGGCCGACATCGATATTGCTTGCCAATCACCGGATTCTTTACGCCACCAGGTCTTCATCTCCGCGATCCCATCGGGATCCGAAGCTTTGATCGTCACCTCCACCGGAATGCCGGCCTCGGGAATGACAGGCGAATGACCCAAGGCATCGAAAGTGGGACCGATGTTGTTCTTCTCCACACTGTTGGCGGATCCAGGAGTTCCTCC
>CAZORO010000724.1:354-2430 GCA_964581845.1 uncultured bacterium | reverse complement strand
GCTGGAAGTGGCTCAAGGGCCTCGGTGTGGCTTTTCTCAGGCTGGGGTAGCGTACACTTCTTATGCGCTTTTCCCCCTGAAACTTCAGGTTGGCCTCCGATCCGTTCCATAAGGTCCTTTCGTTCCATCCCACGGAGTCTGAAGATCAGGAACGGATCACGGTCGAACTCCTCTCCCAGGAGATAGTAGACCGCCGCGATGTGTTTACATGGATTCGACCAATCGGGACAGGAACACTCCGTATTGAGGTCTTTCATCCTCTCTGGAAAAAGCGAGACCCCGGCTCCACGGAACACTTCCTCGATGTTGTCTGGCATTTCACCCGCCAGAAGCTTGGCGGTGAAAATCGCCTGCTTCGAGAGAACCTCGGTAACCTTCTTCCAATCCCCCGGCGATAGTTTCTTTACCTGAATGGATATCTTGTAGGGAGTTGGTCTGGATCCCAGGACCTGCGCCTTCACCATCCCTTGTTCGACCTGGATGGAAAGCACCTGGCCACGACGGGCATAGGACCTACCCCGGTTCAGGCGTGCGCCGATGTTGAAACTTTCCAGGACTTTGATCCAACGCCGGGCCCACCAACTCTCGCCGAATGTGCCGCGTTTGGATTGGGATTTGATGCCACCCTTCGCTTCACGCGGAATCGATCTCGGCGGGAAGCGTGAATCGTAGGAATACCCGTATGAACGCCTACGTCTCCTCATCACGATCAGACACCCACCAGCTTGGTTCTTGCCATCATCAGTCTCCGATGAATCTGCACAGTAGGTTTTCCGTGTCTGATCAAACCGCGACAGGCGTCAGTGTATAGACGCGCGCGTAACGACCCGCTTCCTTGGTATCGCCCCGACGAAGAGCGTCACGAATGTCGTCCATTATGTACGCATCCTCGAGAGACAGGTATGGGGACCAGCCCTCGCCGGTCTCAATGAGGTCAACTTCAACCTCGGCCACATAAATTCCCTCGTGCACAAACTTCTTTTGCCGCCTCTTTTTCATCGCTTTCTCCTCAGAAAATCATCCGTCCAAAGATCAGGATCGGGTCTGTAGGCGGTCACAATCACCGCTGGGGAAGCAGCGTTCCTGGGTATTCCCCAGACAACATGGATGGGATCCCCCTTGCTGTCCTCCTGCAACACCAGAACACACGGTCCCTTCTGGTAGGTGGGATAGTCTTCTACCACCACAGCACGAACAACGCTGGTTACGATTTCCCTGATGGGAATTCCATCATTCACCGCCTCATCATAACCGTGGACCGATATTCTGATTTCGCCATTCTCAACCAGGCATCGAATCCTCTCAAACGTCTCACTCATGATCAAATTCTACCGAAATGAAATCGATGCAGCAACGCAAGGAAAGACGGTACCTATTCCTCCACCGTATCCTTCCGCAACGCGAAAAGGTCCTTCAACTCCTCGTTCGAAAGTTCTGTCAGCCAGCCCTCGCCCGTTCCGACCACATTTTCCGCGATCTCTTTTTTATGTTCAATCATTTCGTCAATCTTCTCTTCCAAGGTTCCCGCGCAGACAAACTTATGGACCTGGACATTCCGTGTCTGTCCAATGCGGAAGGCTCGGTCGGTGGCTTGGTTCTCCACTGCGGGGTTCCACCACCGGTCGAAGTGAAAGACATGATTGGCCCGGGTCAGGTTCAGGCCTGTCCCTCCTGCCTTGAGCGAGAGGATAAAGACAGACGGACCATCTTTCCCCTGGAAACGCTCGATCATTCCATCACGCCGTTTCTTGGCGATTCCACCATGGAGGAAAAGGACCTCCTCTCCGAAGGATTCCTCCAAATGCCGCTGAATAATCGATCCCATCTCAGCAAACTGGGTGAACACCAAGGTGTGTTCCCCAACTTCGAGAATCTCCTCCATCATCTCCTGGAGCCGCGTGAGCTTTCCAGAGCGGCCATTGATCGCGGAATTGTCACCCAGAAACTGCGCGGGGTGATTGCAGACCTGTTTGAGCTTGGAGAGTGTGGCAAGAATCAGCCCTTTTCTTTGGATGCCCGCCGAACTCTTGAGCTCCTCTTCCACCTCCTTCAAGACGGCTGCATACAAGGAGGCTT
>CAZORO010000724.1:0-344 GCA_964581845.1 uncultured bacterium | reverse complement strand
AGAGAGCAAAAAACCTTCATCTCTTGCTTCTCTGGAAGATCGGCGATGATGCTCTTGTCCGTCTTGAGACGCCGCAAGATGAACGGCCCTGTAAGGCGTTTGAGACGCTGTATCGCCAAGGAGCCCTGGCCGGTCTGGATGGGGATGAAGAAGTTTCGTTTGAATTCCGCCTGCGTGCCGAGGAATCCAGGATTCAGAAACTCCATGATTGACCACAAGTCTCCGACATTGTTCTCGACAGGAGTGCCAGTCAGAGTGGCCCGGTAGTCAGATTGGAGTGACCTTGCTGCGCGAGCCTGTTTGGTTTCCGGGTTCTTGATGTTCTGCGCCTCATCAAGGATGAC
>CAZORO010000723.1:0-2433 GCA_964581845.1 uncultured bacterium | reverse complement strand
GGCGCAGGCAAAGGAAGCAGGCCTCAACCCCTGCTCCTTGTGCCTGCCTGATTACAGGAGAGACTGAGCACGCAAGGGCACGGCGATAGCGTGGGATGCCGTGAGTTGCCGCCAAGCCGTCTCCATTGTGTAGCTCCCTGCGCCTATTTTTCAGCGACCACTACCCCAAAACAGTGCATGGGAAGAGAGGGGGGACATAGGGGGGTGAGATACGTATTGGTTATTCTCCTATTGTGTCTTTATTCCCTTTTGCGGTCGCTTTTTGAGACTGTTCATTCTTTTCAGGCCCTTGTGGAACCAATTATCCGAAAAGGACGCCACAATTTCTAGATATCCAGACCATATCTTGACCAAAGGCCCTTCTTTATTCGATGTTTCGGAGGTGTTAGGCTGTTCATCCCTTGCAGGTAACTGAAGAAGCTACTTTGGGCTATGCTAAATCGGCGCCGAAACAGCCTTCCCCACATTGACTGTCGATGCATAGCCATCGATCCGCTCAATGCTTAATTTCAACTTGATTGAGACATGTTAGCCAAGAAATACCGAGAACGGAATAGGAAGGAGACCAAGATGAAAAGTCTATCCTCTGCGGCTTTAATCATCGTGATGATGATGGCCGTTTATGTGGGTTATAGCTATGCCCAACAGGGTAGCAGCGGCAGCCATGGCGGTTGGTACAACTGCCCGATGATGGGTCAGAGCAGAGCAACCGACCCAGGTGGTTGGTATTGTCCTTGGATGGGAAGTTACCACCACGGCCATCGTTACGGGTCAGGCGGCCCGCCATCCTTCAACCAGGGAGGGGAACCGTTAACCAAGGCTCAGGTTGAACAGTTGTTGACGGACCACATCCAAGGCAACCCCAACCTCAAAGTGGGGGATCTTGCGGATAAGGGAGACTTTTACGAGGCCACCATTGTGACAAAGAAAGAAGGCGCAATGGTTGAGAAGATCCAGGTGGACAAGAAGACGGGTTGGTTTCGCAATCCTCCGTCTTAAAAACCTAAATGACGACGAGAGCCGTCTATGCGCGATGTACAATGTTTGGGCTGATCTTCACAACCGGGCAATTTAGAACAAATTATCAGGTTTATGAATGCAGTCATCAGCCCGCCGCCATAGTGCTAAGGGTGGAATTATAGAAATATCGGTAGGTAGCGGTGGGGTCTCTGCTAAAGATTAGGGAGTTCTTTATGCGCAGCATGCTTGGGCAGCCTGCTGTTCGATTCACTCTTTCGGACTCTGTGGGGAAAACCTACGGCCTCGATGATTATCGGGGGTTTTGGCTCTTGATGGTCTTCCACAGGCACTTGGGGTGACTGCCCTGCAGATCACATCTGGTGCAGTTGCAGCAGTACGAAACCGAGCTTCAGAGGCGAAACGTGAAGGTAGTGGTCGTGACCTTTGAAGCTGGATTTCTCGCAAGAGCGTATATTGAGGATACCGGCCTTGCCTGGCCTCTCCTCATCGATTCTACCCGTGAAGTGTATAAAGCGTATGACATGCTCGAAGCCACCTTGTGGGACATTTGGGGATCAGCCACATGGTGGGCTTACTTCAGAGAACTCCTCCGCGGTCATCTCCCCAAGAAATCGGAAGGGGACATCAATCAGAGGGGTGGTGACGTTCTCCTCGACCCGGAAGGGATGATCCGGTTCCACCATGTTGGACAAGGACCAGCAGACCGGCCTTCCGCGAGATCCCTTCTCCGGGTGCTGGACCGAGAGCAATACCGTAAGGTCTAAGAAACCGCGTCCGCCTCCGGAACGTTTTGCTACTTGACGCTCACCCTGTACCAGCTGGCACCCACAATCCCCCAGATAAAGTTCAGGCCGATGACGATGACCGGCGTCAAGGTGCCGAACCCAAGCCCCAGTAGTCCCTTACCCATGTTGGGCAACACCACAGAAAGCATGATGGCAGAGGGAATCAAGCTAAAGAGGATGCCCCTTAAGATCGGGCGGTCCTCCAAAAAGGGCGTGGCAAAAAGGAGCCCAAAGATACCTCCCCAGACGAGTCTTGGATACAGCCAGGGCGGAGTAAATTCGGGCCTCATCCCAACTCCGAGCAAGGCTGTTATGCCAAGAACTCCAAGCAGCCAAATGTTAAAACTATCGACAAACGCACCGACAAGACCTCCGGCAAAACCGCCACTCAATCTTCCCAACAGCATATCACCCTCCTATGAAGGCTACCCTTCAGTCATTGTGCAGATAGCCCCAGAGAACGTAATCTTTAAGCACTTTCTGATGCCACCAGCCACTTGATGGATACATTAAGCATACCAAGTGATGTGCGCACTCCAGGATCGCTGCGCATTTTCCGACCAGTCTCCGCCCAAGGATCTTGTCAAGGGGTGAATAAACCTCTTGAACCAGATCAACCGCGATACGAGCTGTTATATTTTGACTGGCGACTGTGAAAGCGGCAGAA
>CAZORO010000722.1:0-2443 GCA_964581845.1 uncultured bacterium | reverse complement strand
GGCCAGTGGAATCATTAACGCCAACCAGTCCGATGAAACCGGAATCTACGCTCAGCGTGAACGTGTTGCGGCTCTTAACGAGAAACTGGCCTCTTTGGCTAAACCAGAGGCCAAACGGCTCCTGACCTTGTCCGGCTACCTTGTCAAGAAGAGCATCTGGAGCATTGGTGGAGACGGCTGGGCCTACGACATCGGATACGGTGGACTCGACCACGTCCTCGCTTCGGGACGTGATATCAACATCCTGGTACTCGATACCGAGGTTTACTCAAACACCGGTGGCCAGGCCTCCAAGTCCACTCCACGCGGTGCGGTCGCCAAATTCGCAGCTGGCGGTAAACCGACCGCCAAGAAGGATCTGGGCATGATGGCCATGGGCTATGGGACTGTCTATGTCGCCCAGGTGGCCCTTGGCGCTAATGACAATCAGGTCGTAAAAGCCTTTATCGAGGCCGAACGCTATGAAGGCCCCTCGATCATCATCGCCTACTGCCACTGCATCGCCCATGGTATTGACATGAGCAAGGGTTTGGATTGCCAGAAGAAGGCGGTTCAGTGTGGACACTGGCCGCTTTACCGCTACAACCCAGATCTGAAAGCCAAGGGAGAGAATCCGCTCATTCTGGACTACCATGAGCCGAAGATCCCAGTCGCCGATTACGCCTACAACGAGACCCGCTACAAGATGCTGACCAAGAGCGATCCCCAGGCGGCGGCCCGTCTAATCGAGCAAGCACAGAAAGACGCGGTTGACCGCTGGAGAAAGTACAGCTCACTCGCGTCCGCTAGTTTTGCCTCTGGCGGGAACGGCCACTCGAAGTAGACCTTCCTGGGACCTTGAAGAGTTGGGGAACCTCCACTATTCCAAGAGCGGTGGAAGGTTTCCCTTATGAAAAGAAATCGCAACACCGTGCGAAGCCGCGGTGCGTAGAAAAGATTCGGATCTGGAGGAGGAAAGCAACCGATGGATCTCTCGACCAATTACTTGGGACTCAAGCTGAGAAGCCCGTTGGTACCCTCGGCGGCGGCGCCGCTGTCGCGTGAGTTGGGGATGATCCGCTCCTTGGAGGATGCGGGAGCCTCGGCCATTGTTATGTACTCGTTATTCGAGGAGCAAATCATGCACGAGGCCGCGGAGTTGGACCACTTTCTCGTGCGTACCTCGAATACCCATGCCGAGGCATTGTCCTACTTTCCCGAGGTTGGGACCTATAATCTTGGTCCGGAGGAATACCTCAATCACCTCAACAAGGTGAAGGAAGCGGTGGATATTCCAGTCATTGGGAGTCTCAACGGTGTTTCAGTAGGTGGATGGACCACCTATGCCAAGAAGATCGAGCAGGCCGGTGCCGATGCGTTGGAAATCAATCTGTATTACATCCCCGCGAATCCGGATCTGACATCGAATGATGTTGAGCAGATGTATGTGGATGTCCTGACCGAGATTAAGAAGAGCGTGAAGATCCCAGTTGCAATGAAACTCAGTCCCTTCTTCAGTTCGCTCTTCGCGATGGGTAAGAAACTCGAGGCGGCTGGCGCGGATGGATTAGTATTGTTCAACCGCTTTTACCAGCCCGATATCGACCTGGAGGAGCTCACGGTCAAACCCCACCTGCTGCTCTCAACTAATTATGAGATGCGTCTACCTCTTCGTTGGATCGCTATCCTCTATGGGAACCTGAAACTCAGTCTGGCCGCCACGAGTGGAATTACTGATGGACTTTCCGTGTTGAAGACCATGATGGTGGGCGCGGATGTGGCAATGGTGTGCTCGGAGATTCTCCGTAATGGTCCCAGCCGTTTGACCGCAATCGAATCGGAAATGCGCCATTGGATGGAGGAGAATGAATACGATTCAGTGGAGATGATGAAGGGGAGTATCAGCCAGAAATCCTGCGCGGAACCAGCGGCCTTTGAGCGCGCGAATTACATGAAAACATTGCAGACTTATGACCGCTACAAGGTGGCATAATCCTGAGTTTGGCCGGGCGAGGAACACTCCCAGCCATCTGGCCAGCGGGAATTTTTTGAGGAGATCGTAATGATTCTTGCACCCGAGAAAATCCCTCCTCCATCGGATGATAAAAGATGGCGTCTTATCTCCACCACGATGAGACGGTTGGGATACAAGCCTCATGCCCTGATCGAAACCCTCCACGCCGTCCAAGAGAGTTTTGGTTATGTCGATGAGGAAGCTTTGAAATATGTGGCGCGCGCCCTGCGCGTCCCCTTGAGCCAAGCCTATGGCGTGGCCACATTCTATCACTACTTCAACATGAAGCCGCAGGGCAAGCACACCTGCGTGGTGTGCATGGGTACCGCCTGCTTCATCAAAGGCACCGGACTTATCCTGAGCAACCTGGAGAAGGCCCATGGTATTAAAGCGGGCGAAACTACCCCGGATGGAGAGCTATCCCTGGTTACCGCGCGTTGTCTGGGAGCC
>CAZORO010000721.1:0-2452 GCA_964581845.1 uncultured bacterium | reverse complement strand
TCAAGTACCGCCATGGGTGAGCTCCCACCCACTAATGACCGGATCCAAGACCTCGGAGATGACCAGATCTACCGCGGGGGATTGAAAATCATTACCACCCTTGATCCTACTCTCCAGGAATGGGGGCAAGAAATAATCCAAAAGGCTCTCACCAATGTTGAGAAGGAGCGCCGTAAGAATCGGCCTGGGTGGGGATTGGAAGAGGAGAACCGGCCCAAATTCACGGATCGCCTTTACCCCAATGCCACACTGCTTGGCAAGATTACGGGGGTGATGAAACCCAACTGGCTTACGGTGAAGATAATTGGTGTCAAAGGGGAACCCGTCATCGCTGTTCCATATCCCGGTTCCGATGATTGGCGTGTCCGTTTTGGTGTACTCCTTCCCGAATATTATGTTCAAATCAAGTGTTTGGAGCGTCCCACCGTTGGAGATGGATCGCCGTTATACCCGGAGCAAGACCTGATCGACCGTGGGCTGGCCACCAAGCAAAAGTACTCCTTCCGGCTCATCGATGCGGATCGCGACCAACATGCCCAAGGTGCATTGGTCTGTCTGGAGGTGGGTACTGGCAAGGTCTTGGCTTGGGTGGGTGGATATGACTGGAACGAGGAACCAGTGGGCCGTCAACGGATCCGTTGCATCGAGGGGCACCAACCCGGTTCTTCCTTCAAGCCGGTGGTCTACGCGGATGCTTTCGGCCGCGGGTATACTCCCGCCACCTATGTGAGCAACGAACCATTCACCAAAGTCCTGCCCAATGGAGATCTTTGGAGTCCCAAGAATTATGAAAAAAGCACAATCGGAGGGCGTTTTCAGATTCGTGAAGTGCTAACCCGGTCGCTCAATATTCCTACTGTACGTGTCTTTGACACCATTATCAGTCAGGCCTATGAATACGATCCGATGACTCAACAACCCACCTTGGCGATGGCCCGTAAACTTGGTATCCGGTCACCCATCCCCAAGGAACTCTCCGCTTCCTTAGGAACCGCGGACATCACTCCACTTGAAATGGCCACCGCTTTTTCGGTTTTCGCTAATGATGGCGTTCTGGTGGAACCTTATACGATTGAAAGGATCGAGACACGCGATGGAGGGCAGAGAGTTTACTCCCATATGCCCGCTGGCAATCCGCAAGCCTTGGATCCTGTCACCAGCTTCCTGATGACCGATATCCTCAAGGATGTTCTCCGTAAACAATGGGGAACTGGATATCAATACGGCGGACGTGATTTTCCCTATCCCATCGCGGGAAAGACCGGCACCACCAATCTCTATAATGATGCATGGTTCGTGGGTTACTCTAAAAACCTGGTGACCGCGCTTTGGATTGGCCATGACCGGCGTACTTCGCTGGGAAACAAAATGGCCGGTGGGAAGCTTGCCGTTCCACCTTGGCTATCCTACATGAAAAAGGCGATTCCCTATCACCTCAAACAGTACCGGGGATGGAGTGACGCCGACATTGCCTCCGCCAGTGGCGATGCTCTCAACCCCAAGCATAAACTGGCCTTCAGCACCCCTGGCAAGGGGGTGAAACGAGTTCAGGTTTGCTCCTTCTCTCTCAAACGGCCCAATGCACTGTGTAATAGGTTGATATGGATCTGGGTGAAAGAGGGAGAGGAACCGCGTGATGTCTGTACGGACTGTCGTATCATTTATCGTGATCCAGTGACTGGTAAGGAAGTTCCTCCTCCCCCTGCAGTCAGCGCGGAAACTGAAGCAGGGGAACAATTACCAGAAGCGGCTGCCCCACGCCCGGTGGAACGTCGGCGGTTGTTACCCATTCCACCTCCTCCATTCCCGTCTGAACCCGAAACCGCTCGGGAACCCAGTGTGGAAATCCAGAGCGGGGAACGTGGCTGGGTACCGCAAAATGAGGATTACCCAGAGGAACCTCCGCCTGTCTATGAACCCGCGGTTCCACGCAGGATCACTCCACCGGTTGATAGACGCCAGTTGTGATCTTGAACCGGGGGTGATGTCCGTTCCGCGCTTACCTCCTGCCAATAACCACAGCTGAAAGTGCGATGGTACTGACAGCCGTGGAGAGAGCCGATAGACTCCCGGTGCATGATGAGAACAGACCTCCTTGATTACGAGCGCATCCGGTTCCTGCGTCTGCTCTTCACCGGTTACCTGGAGTTCCGTGAACAATACCTGCTCTTTGAGACGGAGGGGAAAATCCCCCGGGCCAGGCTCATCGAACATCTTTGCCAAGGCGTCTTCCAGGATCTGAGGACATGCGCGCATAAGGTCTTTGGTCCCTCCCGGGAAGGAGTAGATTCCCCCTGGCGTGACCAGGAGCTCCTTTGCGATCTGGTGGTGGGCGCCTGTTACCATGAGATTCTCCAATTGCAGGAGAATCTCTTTCTAGTCAAACTTTACCGTCCCCGTTATGAGGAGATCCAAAGCCATACCACAGACCCATCTCTCAACGAGTATTTTC
>CAZORO010000720.1:0-2453 GCA_964581845.1 uncultured bacterium | reverse complement strand
TGAGGCGTGAACGTGTCGATGGCTTGGTGGGTCCAATGGGTTTTTCCAGCGAGACCGCCAACTTCCTACGGCTGCTCATTCACAAACGCCGTATCCAACACCTTCCTGAGATTATACACGCCTATGACGACCGTTACCGCGCCGAGGTGGGCATCATCCGTGCCGAGGTACTCGTGGCTGAGGAAGTCGACAAAGCCACACAGGGACGGCTGGAGAGTGTGGTTTCCCGGATCACCGGCAAGAAACCAGAACTCGCCATTCGGCGGGATCCATCGATCATCGGCGGGATCAAGATCCTGATGGGAAACACGGTATTGGATGCCAGCATCAAAACCAAACTCGAACGGCTGCGTGAAAGACTGACAGGCCCCTCGAGTAACTCATTTGGCGAACAAAACTAAACGGGAGCGGGATACTGCCGAGATGTCGCAACAAATCAGACCGGATGAAATCAGCGCCTTGATTGAGCAAAGAATCCGTGGTTTTGAAACGGAGGCTCGGACCGAGGAGATCGGCACCGTGATCGAGGTGGGCGATGGAATCGCCCGTGTGTACGGCCTCGACCGCGCCATGGCCGGAGAACTCGTGGAGTTCTCGGATGGCGTCAAGGGCATGGTGCTCAATCTCGAGGAGGACAATGTCGGTATTGTGCTCCTCGGACGGGAACGCGGGATCCGCGAGGGTGAGACAGTCCGCTGTACTGGCCAGGTATCCGAGGTTCCCTGTGGCGAGGGCCTGCTCGGTAGAGTAGTCAATCCACTCGGCGAACCGGTGGATGGCAAGGGACCGATTCATCCCGCGCCCTCCGAATACCGCAAGATCGAGATGGTGGCGCGTGGCATCGTCGACCGCCAGCCAGTCAAGGAGCCGCTCCAGACCGGTTTGAAGGCCATCGACTCGATGACCCCCATCGGACGCGGACAACGCGAGCTGATCATCGGCGACCGTCAAACCGGCAAGACCGCCTTGGCTATCGACACCATCATCAACCAGAAGTCGACACACCAAACCGATTCGCCGGTTTACTGCATCTATATCGCCATCGGCCAGAAGGAATCCAGCATCGCCCAGGTGGTGAAATCATTGGAGGACAATGGGGCCATGGCCTACACCACGGTGGTCGCGGCTCCCGCCTCGGAACCCGCCCCGCTCCAGTACATTGCCCCATACTCTGGGTGTGCGATGGGTGAGCACTTCATGTTCAAGGGCAAGCATGTGCTTTGTGTCTATGATGATCTTTCCAAGCAGGCGGTGGCTTACCGTCAGCTTTCGCTCCTCTTGCGACGTCCCCCCGGACGCGAGGCTTATCCAGGCGATGTGTTCTACCTCCACAGCCGTCTTCTCGAACGCGCCTCCAAGCTCAGCAATGACTTGGGCGGTGGATCTTTGACTGCCTTGCCGATTATTGAGACTCAAGCGGGCGATGTCTCCGCTTATATCCCGACTAATGTGATTTCGATCACGGATGGCCAGATCTTCCTTGAGACGGACCTTTTCTACGCGGGTGTGCGTCCCGCGATCAATGTGGGTATCTCGGTCTCCCGTGTGGGTGGCAATGCACAGATCAAGGCCATGAAACAGGTGGCGGGAAGGTTGCGTCTCGACCTCGCACAGTACCGTGAGCTCGCGGCCTTCGCCAAGTTCGGTTCCGACCTGGATGCCGCCACCCAGAAACAGCTTCGCCGTGGTGAACGCCTAGTGGAGGTGCTCAAGCAGGACCAGTATGTTCCACTACCGGTGGAGGAGCAGATCATGCAGATCTTTGCCGCCACCGAGGGTTACTGGGATGATATCCCAGTCGGCGAGGTGGTCGAAATCAGCGATGACCTGCTGGAGCACATGCGTGTTTCACACCCGGGCATCCTGCAAGAGATCGCCGCCAAGAAGGCCATCTCTGATGACCTGCGGGAGCGGATGAAAAAAGCGGTCCAAGGTTACAAGGATTCCCAGCTCGCCGTGGCGGCGAGATAACCGGAAGATTAAATCGATAGAGGAGTCGACATTCAGATGGCGGATGGGAAGGTTGTTCAGGTCATCGGTCCAGTGGTGGATGTGGAGTTCGAATCCGGGAACCTGCCAGATTTGTTCAATGCCCTTGTGATCCCGAAGGATGGCGGGGTCATGGAGCGCGATGTGATTGTCGAGGTGGCTCAACACCTGGGGAATAACATTGTCCGTGCCGTGGCCATGTCGAGTTCGGATGGCATTGCACGGGGACAGCAGGTACTGGACAGCGGCGCCCCCATCTCGGTTCCGGTCGGGCCTAAAACTTTGGGACGGATTTTCAATGTTCTTGGAGAGCCGGTGGACCGTCTCCCCGCGCCGGATATCAAGGACCGGTCTCCCATCCATAAAGAGCCGCCTCCGCTGGTGGACCAGAGCACTGCCTCGGAGATCCTCGAGACGGGTATCAAGGTGGTGGACCTGCTATGCCCCTATGTGAAGGGTGGCAA
>CAZORO010000719.1:0-2464 GCA_964581845.1 uncultured bacterium | reverse complement strand
CACCGCGGTAATCAACCGGAAGCCCAAAGACCGACGGAAAGAGGTTCTTCTCAGCCAACAGATCCTTCACATACTCCCCACCTGTTGTGATCACCACATCCAACGGGAGCGCAACTCCTTGGAATCCATATTGCACGGCCCAGTCGACGACTTGTTCAAAAGGGGCAGAAACCCCGATGGCTCCCGGATCGAGTGAACGAAACATCATACGGCTCCTTTCAACTGATATAGACGGATCATCCAAAACAGCGGTCCAACACCTGCTTTTCGGGAGGATGTGTGAACCAGCTCACAACAACCGCCAGAAGGATTGAGAATGGCAATCCGAACACGATGGGATCCACCACCGGCCAGTTCGGAGACTGCCAGAGAACTGTCTGGCCTGTCAACATGAAACACAGACCAATTGGTTTGGCGGTTTGCTCAAAGAAAAAGAGCATCCAGATCACACTGAATGTGAAACCACCCACCATACTGGTGATGGCTCCCACACGGGTCATTCGTTTCCAGAACAACCCCCCGACAAATGTGGGGAGAAACGATACAGCGCACAGACCATAAAACAAGGCTGTAGAGATTGCGATATAATCACGTAAAGATTTCGCCGCAAGGATCAGACTTGCGATCAAACCAATAATGATCCCCACGCGCGTGACTAAAACAGTCTGACGGTCGGTAGGGGAATACCGGGGGACAAGCTGCTCGAAAACATCCCGTCCAACGGAGGTTCCCATGGCATGCAGAAGTCCAGATAGAGTGCTCATTGCCGCTGAGAGCAGAGTCAGGAGGAAAACTATCCCAAACCAACGTGGCAAGGCGGTTGTGATGAATGTCGGAATGATCTGGTCCTTTGCTCCTCCAGTCCGGGCGATGGAGATAAGCCTGGGACGGATGATATCCGGACTACCAGGTTTCCCCCACGTGATCTCAGTCTCCTTCCCCATTGGGATCTTGATCTCTTTCTTGCCTTTTTCCGTCCAAACTAAAATCTGAGTTCCCTCTGGAGGCGTTTTCCCCAGGTAGGGTTCGATCTGTTCCCGGTTTTGAATCGACCCCACAATGGACTCGAAATCATGGAAGTAAACATTGCTCAAGGATCCCACGGTATAGGGAACGCCTGTCAGCATAAGGATGAAGATTCCTCCCACCGCAAGTCCACGGTTGATCTCACGCTTCGACTTGACTGTCATGAAGCGGGCCGCCATTTGAGGTTGAGCTAAAACTCCGATGCCAACTCCTAATGTAATTGTCGAGACCATGATCCACCACAAGTTATACTTCACATCTCCAAAACCAAAAGTGGGCATCATGGTCCAACCTTGGTGTCCGATGGCTTTTAATTTTTCTGGAACAAGAGGTGACAGAGCGGTCAAGTGCCCATGGGCCCGGGTGATTCCATCCAGCCTTGCGTAGGTCAGAGACAAAAGGATAATCATACCCACCACCATGATTCCCCCTTGGAGCGCATCCGTGTACATCACCGCCTTGATCCCCCCGGCAAGGACATATAAGGCCACCACAAGAGCGAGGATCAGTAGAGCGATGTTGAAGTTATCGAGACGAAAGAGGATCTGAACAAACTCCGCCCCGCCTAATAGTACGGCTGTTGCATAAAGTGGCATGAAGAGGAAGATGACCAATCCACAGAACACTTGAATGAAGCGGCTTTGGTATCGGCGGCCGAGGAGCTCCGGGAGAGTGTGGGCATCCAGGCGGTGGCTTATGCGGCGGATGGGGTCGCCGAAAAAGACAAAGGCAATGAAAATACCCATGGCAAGGTTCAAGAACACCAACCACATCAGGCCCATGCCGAACATGCCCGCAACCCCTCCGAAACCCACAATGGCCGATGTGCTTATAAATGTTGAGCCATAAGAGAGCGCCATCACTACTGGATGCGCGCTCCTTCCCGCGATGATGTAATCCAACCTGTTACGTGTGTTCCTGTACCCCAGGAATCCAAGAAAGGCCGTTACAAGAAAATAGGCGGCAACAACAACAAGTTCTCCAAGACTCATAATGATAACCCCCTTGTCCCAACGATGGGGACAATAATTATAATTTACTGGATTGATTATACCGGAATGATTTACAGGTTTTCCTCGATTTCGCGCTCTTCATTCGCCCATGTCTTATCCTCAAGAGTAGGATCTTCCTCGACCTTCTGATTCCAAAAGAGCACGCTGTAGAGGATGCAAAGCCCTGTCATCAGAAAAGATAAAAGGTAAGCGCCCCATATCCATGGGTCAGGTATTCCAAACATCAAACATCTCCTTCCTCCTATTCCGAATACAGATAAGCGGTGATTCCACTCGGGACTTTGGGAAAGAAGTCGGTTGACTTCTGCGGCATCCTCAGTCCCTTCTCGGCAACTTTTCTTACTTCCTGCGGGTGGGTACCACGAAGCAGGAAGGCGATATCGAAGTTCCCGCTTGTCAAACCCTTATACACTTCTTCAGCGTTA
>CAZORO010000718.1:0-2467 GCA_964581845.1 uncultured bacterium | reverse complement strand
CCATCAGTGCAGAATAATCAGAACACAAAGGTCAGATTAATTTGAAAGACGACACGGGTGAGTAAACCAATGGCAATAGGCCCTACCTGAACCACGAAAGCCATGCATGGCAACCCAAATAAAACCAGTAGCAGCAAAGCAAGCCGTACAAGAGAGTGTATTGCCTCTTTCTCGTTTCGATTCCAATGCCCCGCCAATGAAGGAATAAGAATATGTTGGTTCAAAGCACCAACGAGTCCCACGACAGTGGCTATCTGCAAAGCCACCTGAAAGGCAGCCAGATTTTCAAGTCCCATAAGGTTCACCAGCACAAAACGATTGGCATTCCCCGCAGCGAAAGACAAGAAATGACTTGCCAACAGTGAGAACAGGAATGGCCACAAACCGGGCATGCCGGCCAGGGATGGTTTGGCAAGTCCGTGTTGTGCGACCATTCCGCCCAAGATCACAATGGACAGTGCCACCTGCCATGCAGAAAGGGCATAGGTGCAATCCGATATATCCATTATTCGGGCAAAGGCAAAGATGATCAGGCAATCCCCGAAGACGAGCACACTCCGGTATACCGCGAATTGTACTTGACGCTGAATTGTG
Organism: uncultured bacterium; assembly: GCA_964581845.1. Taxonomy (GTDB): domain Bacteria; phylum Hinthialibacterota; class Hinthialibacteria; order OLB16; family OLB16; genus OLB16. Next base: position 1,873 of record CAZORO010000718.1, on the reverse strand, counting down.
TTGAGGTACGCTCCAGCGACAAGAAAAAGGGCACACGATCCACTATAGGCGATTGCTGGCCAGAGAAAGCGCGTATATTCCGAGTTGCCATAGATCAACCATGCCAGGGGTTCGCCCATCAATATACCCGTGAAAAAGATCACCCCGACGCTCACGATCACTACGAATGTGGCCATGAGGAAAGCACCGCTTAGATGTCTTCCATCTTCTGTTCCCGATAGATAGCGCGTCAAAACATTGTTCAGTCGCAAGGAGATCAGCGGGGATAAGAGCATGCTGGTGGCAAGTATCTGTGCCCAAATGCCGTAGCTTGTTGTACCCATGTTGGATAAGATAACAGGAATTAACACCAAAGGCCGCAAGGAATAAAACGCTATCGAAATCATGACTGCAAGGTAATCAGTGAGAAACTTACGACGTCCCATCGTTGCCCTCCCGGACAATTGATGATCTATTCGGGTTCTTGACCTCGAACATGCCAGAGCCTTCCTGATCTCATCGAGGAAGTTTTGCGATGTGATGAGGGTGATCTTGCCCGGATGAACTGGTTTGTAATGATGCCCGCTGTTGAAGGCTCTTTCTGATGGTTTATGCTGAGTGCCAGGCCGTAGTCCTCCCGCGGTTCCATCGCCTGATCCTTCAGCCTGTTTGCAGGGGCTTGCGGGTGGATCTCGACGATCGAATCCAGAAACGGATCTGTCGCCGGCGAACCGGGTGGCCGGAGGATTCTTCTTCCCGGACCGCCGGCGGACGGAGGGTGGCTACTTGAGGAGCGACTGTCCGCGGGGTTGCAGGGGTTCGGGAAGAGTCACTCCGAAGTGGTCCATGATCGTGGCCGCCACGTCGATGGATTCGGCAACCCTTCTGCCGGACCGGTAAAAATAAGGGTCGATCTCCAGATTGGTGGCCATCCAGATCTTCCATGCGTTGAGATGGGTATCGCGCCCGATGTCGAAGCCATGGTCGGCCGTGAGAACAACCTTCGAGCCTTCGGGAAGTACCGCCAGTATCCGCCCGAATTCGGCGTCGGCTCTCCTGATTTCCCGGTCATACCCTCCCGGGTATTCCTCGGGCCTGTGGCCGAAGTAATCGGGATTGTGCAGCAGGAAAACGAAGAACTTCGGATTGGCCTTGATAAACTGGATCGCGGCATTGGTCAGTTGGGTGATGTAGCCCATTGGATCATTCTCGGGTTCAGTGAGAAGATACCGGTCTGCGTTGACAGCAACAGCGGAAATGGGTCCGTTTTTTTCCTTGTGGGAGACATAGGATTTCGATACGAACCATCCCACCTTGTAGTCCAGGTTCTGGATGTGGTGGGCCATGGTCCAGTGGTAGGGAAGGGATTTGTACCATTCGCGAATCATGAAATGGATTCCAAGCTTGGGACTCCAGGACGCGGCTACTTTCACGGGATCGACTCGCTTGCGGGCGTGCACGTTGCCGTAGGCGAGCGTCTCCTCGGAAACCAGGCCCGTGTGCTGTTTCGTCCACTGGGGCACGGTTGCGGTTTGAGCGCTGAGGATACGCATGGGGACATAGTGGCCGCCGCTGTCAAGAAACTTTTTAAGGTTCGGAAGCTTCCCCTCGGGAAGCATCGATTCGATCTTGTCGGATCCGACGCCGTCCCAGCCGATGAAAATGAGGGATTCCTGTCCCATGGCCTTTGACACGGACAGGAAGGAGACGGCCAGGACAAAGCAGGTCAAAAGCCTCTTGGTCATTCTCGGCATGATTCGCTCCTTCGCGCTTGTCGTATTCACTGTGAAATCCGGAGGTACAATGAAAAATGTTTCAGTATTCCAAATGAGTCACCATGCTGTAAATCAAAGAAGACGATGGAATGCGATCAATTCTGCGGCCAGTCTGTCAA
>CAZORO010000717.1:0-2468 GCA_964581845.1 uncultured bacterium | reverse complement strand
ATTTCCTCCTGGCTCCCATATCCTCGAAGCGGGTTGTGGTGTCGGCGCGCAGACCACAATCATCGCACCCAGGAATCCAGAGTGCAGTTTCCTCTCGATTGATATCTCAGATAAATCACTGGCGCAGGCCAAAAACCGCGCGGAAGACCATGGTCTTTCCAATGTCACCTTCGAGCAGGCGGATCTTTTCAATCTGCCTTACCCGGAAGAATCCTTCGGCCATGTCTTCGTCTGTTTCGTGCTCGAGCATCTATCCGATCCACTTAAAGCCTTGTTGTGTCTCAAGCGGGTTTTGAAGAAGGATGGCTCGATCACAGTCATCGAGGGAGATCACGGTTCAGCCTACTTCCATCCCGATAATGCGGATGCTCATCGGGCAATTCAGTGCCTGGTGGACCTACAAGCCGGCATGGGAGGTGATTCCTATATCGGACGCCGCCTCTATCCACTGCTCCTCTCCGCCGGATACGGCAATGTGCAAGTCTCACCTCGCTTTGTTTATGCCGATGCCAGCCGCCCTGAGATGGTGAAAGGCTTCACCCTCAACACTTTCACAGCGATGGTCGAGGGAGTCCAGGATGCCGCGCTTGCTCATGGCATGATAACCCCTGAGGCATGGGAACGCGGGATCCGTGGGTTGAAGAGAACAGCGGAGAGCGATGGAACCTTCTGCTACACCTTCTTTAAGGCCAGAGGAATCAAGTAAGGGATACCCCGCTTGGAGTTCACGCTTCCGCGTTCATCCGATTCCTCCACTCATTCCGTGATTCGACACACTCCCCATACAACCCCAGTGTCAAGTGGGTCACTCCAGCATGAAACACCCCAGGCCGTGCTTGACACCAGTCATCCGCTTGGGCAGGCTCAAAAGGAATACCAAGCAGGATCAGGAGAGTATGGAGAATCAACGCCCCGCGGTTCTCGCGCTTGAGGATGGAACCATATATACCGGTTGGACTTTGGGTACCGGAGAGAAAACCCAGGGGGAGGTGGTTTTCAACACCTCCATGACCGGCTATCAAGAGGTTCTGACCGATCCCAGTTACCGTGGACAAATCGTCTGCATGACCTATCCGCTTATCGGGAACTATGGCTTCAACCATGAGGACATGGAATCACGCCGGATCTATCTCGCGGGTTTCATTGTCAAGGAGGCCTGTCCCTATCCTAGCAACTGGCGTTCCACGGGAAGCCTACAAGCGGCTCTTGAGGAGTTCGGCATCCTGGGAATTCACGGAATCGACACGCGTGCTCTAGTAAAGAGACTCCGTGCCGCTGGTGTGATGCGTGGCGTCATCTCCACAGATGTCTCGGATTACCACAAGGCGGTCTCCGAGGCTCAGGCCATTCCCTCAATGGCCGGTCAGGAGCTGGTGTCCGAGGTCACCACCAATGCAGTTTATTTCTGGGATCCTTCGCGCGGCCCAGTAAAAGACCGCCCTCAAGGTGATTTCAAGCGTCATATCCTGGTTTATGACTACGGAGTCAAGTTCAACATCCTCCGGTGTCTTGCCAGCCGTGGAAACCTGGTGGAGGTGCTGCCCGCCCAAGCCACCGCTGAGGAGGCCCTTTCGAGAAAGCCGGATGGAATCATGCTCACCAATGGGCCGGGGGATCCAGAAACAGTGACATTCGCCATCGAAGCGATCCAGAAGCTCATCGGCAAAGTTCCCCTGTTCGGTATCTGCCTCGGGCATCAGCTTCTCGGCTGCGCCATCGGTGCGGGAACCTATAAACTCAAGTTCGGTCACCGTGGCGGGAATCAACCGGTCCAGGATACCCAGGGTGGACGAGTTTTTATCACCTCGCAAAATCATGGATTCTGCGTGAATGGAGATCGTGTCAAACCGGATCAGGCCAAGGTCACCCTTGTGAATCTGAATGACAACACGGTGGAGGGAATGTCCTGCCCGGAGGCGGGTTGGTTCTCGGTGCAATACCATCCCGAAGCTTGCCCCGGCCCGCATGATGCCGCGCCACTTTTTGATCAATTCATGGAGCTCATCGACCGGGGGATTTGATCACCAGTGGATGGGCCGCTGCCTTGACACCACCCCTCTGCCCATTATGATCTCAACCATCCGCGCACCGCAAATCACAAGCTAGGTTGCCTGCCAGGAGATCTCCGCTAAAAAGAAGATATTATGGGAAAATTCTGTCAATCTGATGAGGAATTACAGAAAGAGCTCGAGCCACTTCGGAAAGCTGGTAAGGTAATTGTCACTACCAATGGCTGTTTTGACATCATCAGCTTGGCTCATGTCAGGATGCTGGAAATCGCCAAGGAACAGGGAGACATCCTGGTGGTGGGGATCAACAGTGATGAATCCATCCACAAGCTGAAAGGGCCTAAACGCCCCATCCGTCCAGAACAAGAACGAGTGGCCATAGTGGCAGCGTTCCAAATGGTTGACTTCGCCGTTTTATTTGATGAGAAAGATTGCACCGACTTTGTGAGCCGGGTCAGG
>CAZORO010000716.1:649-2469 GCA_964581845.1 uncultured bacterium | reverse complement strand
TTCGCCACCTCGGAGCGAGGGGGGGGATTCCTCGACCCGGACACTATTGTCTCAGGGGAATCGGCGCGTGTCGCCACACAGGCCGCGGGTGCTGGTTTGGCTGCGGTTCAAGCAGTTCTTTCTGGCCAAACCTCGCGTGTCTTGTGTGTGGTACGTCCTCCAGGCCACCATGCGACACCTTCCCGCTCTATGGGGTTCTGCCTCTTTAACAATGTGGCCATAAGCGTTGAGGCACTCATGATCTCCACCATGATGAACCGGGTGGCGGTCATCGATTTCGATGTCCATCATGGGAATGGGACCCAGGAGATCTTCTATAACCGTGAGGATGTCTTCTTCTTCTCCATTCACCAGTTCCCCCATTATCCTGGCACTGGTCTTGAGGATGAACGTGGACGAGGTGAGGGGCTGGGAACTACGCTGAACATTCCATTGCCAGGCAACATCTCATTGCAGAAGTGGTTCGATGGTTTCAAAAAAGGTCTCGAAGCGGTCTCGGATTACGGACCTGATGCCATCTTGGTATCAGCCGGTTTTGACAGCCACCGTCTTGATCCCCTTGGAGACTTCCCCTTGGATGAAGAAGCCTTCCATCGTATCGCGGAGGATCTGGCCGCCCTGGCAGGGCCACGTCCCCTCATCAGTATCGTAGAGGGGGGCTACAACCTCAATGTCCTGGGCACCTCGGTGGTGTCTTACTTTGAAGGGTTACACTGACGTTTCACACAAAATCAATGAATAAATCCCCCCACCCCACTCCTTCCCCACAGGGGAGGAGGGAAGTGTTCGGAGTTCACGCTTTAGCGTGTTTCTGTTCTCGCCCACCCCAATCAGCAGGGCGGGAGACCGACACGCTAAAGAGTGAACCCCAAACAATACTCTGTCCCGTGTGCAGCTCCCCGGAGTGCCCGGTCCGTTACTCACTCCCCTTCCCCTTTGCACGATGTGCCCAGTGTGGCCTCCTTTTCCGGACGGATAGAGATGAAATCGCTCATCCAAACCTGGCCTATGAGACAGAGGATGCAACTTCCCGGTCTGCTCAGCTGAGAGCGGAGGAAACCGCGCGCCGGCCCTATATAAATTCCCGCGTGGAACGTATCAGCCAAAAGGTAAAACCACCTGGGAACCTCCTGGAGATCGGAACCGGGACAGGTTCTCTGTTGGTTGAGCTTCAGCGGTTGGGTTGGGAGATCGAAGGGATCGAACCCTCGCCATTGCTTCATGCCCATGCTGTCAACCAATTGGGTGCAACCTCCATTCATCGTTGTGACTTGTCAGAGGCGCAAGGATCCCTTCGTCATAGATCCTACCGGGTAATTGTGGCTTTGGATGTGATCGAACACCTTCCAGATCCATTTCTTTTGACCCGGAGAGCCTTCGACTGGCTGGAGCCGGGAGGGTATTTATTCCTCCAGACCCCGAATGTGGAAAGTCTGCGGCACCGGTTGGCGGGCGCGCGATGGGAACAACTCGCTCCCAGTGAGCACTACATCCTTCATTGCATTAAGAGCCTACGCTGGGTGATCGTGGAATCCGGCCTCGAAGGGGAGGAGCTGCACACCTTGAGTGGTGGGGCTACCGATAACCTTGTTCGACGGTTGTGCATGCACTATACAGGGGCTTGCCTGAACCTTTTGGGGTTGGGAAATGCCCTTTGGGCAGTAGCGAGAAAGAGACCATCTTGATCCATACCATCACCTTGAATCCCAGTATCGATGTGACTGTCCGGCTCGATAGGATCACCTTGGGAGGGATGCATGCCATCGGGGAGCCATTGGAGGATCCGGCGGGAAAGGGGATGAATGCCGCCATTGCTCTCC
>CAZORO010000716.1:0-639 GCA_964581845.1 uncultured bacterium | reverse complement strand
ATGGGTCTTTGTTGGCGGGGAACGCGGGAGACGGTGGATGCGGCTGGCCGTGAACAAGGAGGTCGAGGTCGAACCCGTTTGGCTATCCACCGAAACCCGTCAGAACATCAAGGTCTTCGAGGAAGAAGTCCAACGTCAGACTGATTTCAACTTCCCCGGATCACCATTCGAGGAGAATGTTTGCAAGGGGTTCCTAGAACGATTGGGAAACCGTCTCCACCCAGGTGACACAGTGGCCCTGGCGGGCAGCACATTACGAGGCACTCCCTTTACCTGGTGGAGCGAACTCGCCCATACGATACATGCACATGAGAGCCATTGGGTGGTGGATATGTCCGGAACCGCTTTGCTTCAGGTTGCCAAATGCAATCCTTGGCTCATCAAGATCAACCGGGATGAATTCAACGACTGGTTTGGCCTGTCGGCGGTTTCGCTCAACGAGGTCTTCACAAGCCTTAAGAACAGGGAGTCCCTGGCAAGTCATCTAGTGGTCACCGATGGACCGCATGGGGCCCTTTTATGGACCACTCAACGCCAATTCATCCGTGTCCCTGGCGCGAAGATCAAGGTCCAGGGAACAGTGGGAGCGGGTGATGCCTTTCTGGCCGGTTGGTTGACAGCCTGGACAGAACAGGAGGG
>CAZORO010000715.1:1830-2470 GCA_964581845.1 uncultured bacterium | reverse complement strand
TGCCGGTCTGGTCCGGGGGACTGAAGGAGCCAAGTCAAGGGAGTGTTCACGTATTTTCTGCTCATCCCCGGATCAGTCTGAATGCCACCCACATGTTTCCCGATGGTCCACCTTTCCCGGCCTCCAGATTGGAATATCTCATTTCCCTTGCAGATCTGACCCGGTGCTGGTGTCGGATAACAAGCGGTATAGAACCACCCGAAACTCACCGAAAGATACTGGAAGGCACTACCAGGGCCAGCGGTCGGGTCCAGGATGTTGAACGGATCGGGTGGAAGATAGGTCAGATATTTGATCGGAAAGGTAAGGTGCTTGCCTTCTCCATTGGGATTGCCGGATTTGGGAACAATCCACATATTAAAGGATTCAAAAGGCATCATCTTCTTCCAATCGTTGCGGTAGGAAGCCAAAGCGATACCGATAGCCCGCATGTTCCCTTTAACGTGAACCACTTTGGCCCGTAGTTGAGCCTCCAGAAAATTGGGAAGTGCATTCGCGATGAGGATGAGGATGATCGCGATGACGATCAGAAGCTCAATTAGGGTGAAGCCCCTAAGGGGAAGTTTCTTCCGAAGTTTTAGGGCCATGGCTGGGTCCCTCCCATGCTGGGGCTTCGCTGAAAAAGTGGTATACCACTCTG
>CAZORO010000715.1:0-1820 GCA_964581845.1 uncultured bacterium | reverse complement strand
CAACTCCAAAATTTGTGAAAACAGGTTATACTTATACGATCTGGTTTGTCAAGGTCCTTGTTATCTGGTAAAGGGTGGGAAATTGCTTAAATTCATTGGATATGAAGAAAATATGGGGCACAACATTAAAAAAGATTGACAGATCCAAGCCTTATGAATTAAGGTGTGTTCATTCAAGGCAAAAAGCCCTGTCCTGCAGGTATGGGGGGGAAGTGTCTCAGGGATTCTTAGGGACAGGCAACCTTACGAGGAGGAAAAAGCGATGAAGGCGATCCGATTCACACAGTTTGTTCTTCTTGTAGTTTGTCTGATGCTGGTGGGGTGGGGGAGACCGGTAGCGTGGTCACAAACACTCTCGGATTTCAACGAGGAATTCGACACCGACCCCGGCTTGGCCTGGGGCTTCGACCCCGGAACCATGAATACGACTACCCGCCCCGGCTGGATGACCTGGACTCCTGGCTCATCAGGAGCGTTCTCCACATTACTGTTCAATCCCAATGGTGGTCCTGGCTTGGACCTGAGTGCCTTTCCACTTCCCTTTGAAATGCAAACCCGCATCGATGTGCCAGACAGCTCGTCGTCTTGGGTGATCGGGCTTTGGGGAAGCCCAGGAGCTACTGGAAGTACATGGATGCAATTCTTATTCTCCTATAACGGAGCAGGATACCGGCTTGCCCAGAATGGCGGTTGGGGGTCAGACAGCACTAACTTGGGAATACCAGCCTCTGTTCTCCAATCGGATGTCATCGAAATCATCTGGCAGTTCACCTCAAGCGAGGGGAACATCGTGGTGAATATCCTTGTCAAGGATGCAGCGCTTTCTGGTCCCTGGTATGTGGCCACCCACATCGCTCCGGAAGTTAGCGTCTTCGATCCAGTTGGTCTGGCCATCGAGGAGCGTCCGGGGTATTTCGGTTGGATCGGTGGTGTTCCTCCTCCAACCCAACGCACCTACCAGATTGACTATATCCGCTTCAGCACAACCCTAACCCCTCTTGGACCGACACCCACTCCGACTCCTACCCCAACACCCATGCCGGATATCACCACCCTGAATGTTGAATTCGACTCGGTTCCGGCTGCGAATTTGTGGGGCTTCCAACCGGGGCCGATGGATATTACATCTCGTCCCGGTTGGCTGACCTGGACACCTCCCGCCCCGGGGATCTTTTCAACATTCCCTGTCATTCCCGGCTCGGGTCTCAGTCTGACCAACTTTCCTCTCCCTTGGCAGATTTATTTCCGTGTGCAGAAGCCAGAAAACACTGATTCATGGGCTTTCGGGATATGGGCGTATGCTGGCGAATCCGGCGGTGGAGCCTGGTCGCAGTTCTTTACAGCCTATAGTTTAGATGCAGGAGACGTTATTCTCATGCGCCACAATGGGGGTTGGGGAGCTGACGCTAATCCCTTTTTATTCTCAGAGGGCGCCCTGGATCCGAATCCACTGGATGTCATCCTCCAGTACCGCCTGCAAGAAGAGACTGATATCCTCGTCAGTGTCCTTGTGCGGGATCCGAATGGAACCAATCCATGGGAGGTCCAGGATTTCCTCGCGCCGGTGGTCAGTTTATTCAATCCTTATGGAATGGCCATCGAGGAGCGCCAAGCCTACTTTGATTGGTTTGGTGGAACAGCTCCCGTATCACCCAGAACATATCAATTCGACTTCATCCGCTTCAGTAAAGACCTGACCGATCCCAGTGTAGTTCCCGTGGAACCAACACCAACACCAACTCCTCCTCCCAGCGCGGTCAATGAATGGGCTACTTTCTACTGATCACCTGATTTATCCAGTCCGGAGTGTGTGGAGTCCC
>CAZORO010000714.1:0-2473 GCA_964581845.1 uncultured bacterium | reverse complement strand
GAACCACTGGCTGTATCGACTGGGACTTGCTCCAGGTGATTGGATCCGTAAAGCCGCGACCCCCACATTTCGTAGCGTGAGTACAGACGGAGGTACTCCGCATGGTTATCGGGCGAGAACATCTGGGAACCACCCGGAGCGACCATGGCTTGAACTCCGCTTTCGGCATCCGGAAATAATCCCGCGCCTACTCCCGCGAGGATTGCCGCTCCGAGTGCCCCAACCTCAAGCTCCCTAAGCCGTACCTGGGGTTTCCCCAACACGTCTCCAAGAATGTTCCGCCATAGGCCGCTTTTAGCGCCACCACCCGCGATCCGTAGCGAATCAATCTGATTCCCCAGGCTCTCGGCGACCTCGACATTCGCACGGATCTCCATGGCGACTCCCTCGAGAATCGCACGGATGAAGTGGGGAGCCTGATGGCTGAGAGACATACCAATAAAGGCTCCACGGCGGTTGTAGTCCCACCAGGGTGCTCCTCCGCCACTGAAGTGAGGGAAAACAAACAGGCCATCAGCCCCAATCGGGATCTGTGCGCCAAGTTCATCCATTTCCTTGTAGGGGTGATCGGTGTGAGCATGGAAAAACTGGTCCCGCCACCAGCGCAAGAGCGCGCCAGTGGTCAGAATGGGAGCCTGGAGAGTCCAAGCTTGAGGAATGACATGACAGGAGGTCGTCAATCGGCGCTCTGGATCCACCAAAGGTACTAATGAGGTGACGACCAGCATGGTGGCCGTGCCCAAGGTGATCATGAGGGTGTCAGGGGTGATCGCTCCGGCTCCCAAGGCGGCGCACATCTGGTCGAATCCCCCCAACATCACCGGCGTTCCCTGGCACAACCCGGTCGAGCGCGCACTTTCCGCCGTGATACACCCCGCCTTGTTTCCCGAACCCGCAAGCATGGGTAATTGGTCCTGTCTAACACCCATCGAGGATAGGACTGGTTCGGACCAGCATTGGTGACGGACATCAAACATTCGTGTCCTGCTGGCGGAGGAATAATCGGTGGCCATTACCCCCGATAAGCGGTAAATCAAGTAGTCCCCGACTAAAAGGAACTTGTGGGATTGCTGGAATGTTTCTGGCTCATGAAGAGACAGCCAATGGAGGATGGGGCCAGTCCAAGCGGGACTGAACCGCAGTCCCGTGACCGCGAAGAGCTCCTCATCCTCCCATTCCTCGTCTCTTTGGATATCGGCGGCGCGTTTGTCTAGCCAGGAAATAGCGGGGCGTAGAAGCCTGCCTTCCCGTCCCAATGCCACCACTGTGCTCCCCTGTGAGGAGATACTGATTCCCGCCACTCGTTTAGGAGCGATTCCACCACGAGCGAGGACTTCCTGAAGGGTTTCCATCAGGGCCTTCCACCAGTCCTCGGGATCCTGTTCCACCCAGTCGGGATGGGGATGACGGAGGGGGTATTCGCGGTAGGCCTTGGCGATAAGAGTGCCTGAAAAATCAAAGGCCAAGCTCTTGAGGCCTGTCGTTCCAGCATCAACTCCGATCAGATATTCCCGTCCCCCGGGCACTTTTTGATTCCTCCCGCCTCAGCTATCGATGAAGCTCGCCCCGTCCTTCTCCCAAGACTCACTGGATCAAGGGACAAGAGAGACTAGCGCCTCAGCACAACTGTATCGATAGAGTTGAATGTATCGATTTCTACCCTTCCTGTCAAGCACTATTAACAAACCATGATCAGGAAATCAGGTGGGGGAGGGATTTTATCCATTAGGTGTTTGATGTGGCTCCAAGTTGTTCTATCTTCTTTTTCACATTTTTAGATTCTTTTTGAAATGCGAGAAAAAGGGCCCCTTGGAAACGTCAATTTTTATATTCCCGAAAAAATCCCCTTGCTTGGCGGTATTCTTGTACTTATCATTCCATCTTGACCCAATAGATTACCCCCCACCCATCCATGTCCTAGGGAAGTCCTGAGGATGGCGGGGACTGGAGATGGTTGCAACGCCCTTATGCGAAACATCGCTAAGGTTATTCTTTTTTCTCTCGCCTATTTTACTGGAGCAGAGGTGGGGGTACACCTCTCCTTTTACCTGCCTCATCCAGCCACTTTATGGCCACCCAGCGGGATTTTCCTGGCCGCTCTCCTCCTGACTGAAACTTGCTTATGGCCATTCCTTTCCCTGGGAGTTTTCCTGGCTCATGCCGGATTTAACTGGATTCAGGATACTTCGTTGATCTCTGGAGCCATCTTCTCACTGATTCATATCTTAGGTTTCCTTCTCGCGGCGGGTCTTTATAGAAAATGGATCAAGCCCTTCCCCAACCTTTTTACCCTGAAGGAAGTTCTCGGACTCATCGGTATTACCATTGTTTCCGCCGGATTCGTCTCAACCATTTTTATGGTGATTCACTTTTTTCAAGATGCGGAGTTTTCGTGGTTTTTCTGGAGGCTATATTGCACTTCGGAAGCGATAGGGATCCTTCTCTATGCCTCTTTGATACTGACCTGGTATTC
>CAZORO010000713.1:0-2474 GCA_964581845.1 uncultured bacterium | reverse complement strand
TGAGGTAGAGTTTCCCAGCGGCGAGGATGCTCTCAGTAGCGGAGACATAGGGATTGTAGCCATCGAGAAGGAGACGGAAGTTATGAAGCGGAATACCCGCCAGGAAATCGATGTTGGGGTCATCCAGAATCGCCCTTAAATCAAAGTTCCCACCCAGGTGTTGACGCGGTTCCCCGGCCAACTGCACCACATAGCCATAGAAACAGCCAGCCAAGCATCTACCCTCTGTCTCCCGTTTAATGACCTCCGCGAAGTAACGAATGGTCTCGGCGGCTTTTGAGGTACTGTATTGGGCATAGGCCGCAGCTGCTTTGCCTTGTTTGTCACCGGGATAAAGATCATATCCCGGTTTCTGACGTTCCTTGGGACTTGGGATCGGGATGGGGTTGTTTCCCGATTCCTTGAGCAAATCCTCGAAGGATGCCTGGTTGCACTCGCTGTAATCGGAGTAGAAGCCATCATTACTGGCCCAGGCGAACCATTCCTCGGTCACCTCTCCCGACTCGACAAAGCCAAGAACCCGTTTGCCCCAGGGTTGTTGCCTGCAATGATGAATCAGTTGAACCAATCCCTCAGTCTGCGCCTCGCGCCACCCTTCGGCAGCCAAAGAGATTTGACGGCGTCCAGTCTCCTCCCATTCCAGGTCACCCAAATCAGTTCGAACCAACGCGGCTCCCCCATGTTCCGCGATCCAGAAATCGGGCAGGGAGAGGGACACCCTTGGAAGAATGTAGGCTTCGGGATTAGCAGCCAAGGATTGAAGAACCCATTCATCGAACTCGGAAAAATCATAGGTTCCATCCGGCATGAGGATCGGAGAAGACACATTGGGATGGACATGGCGTCCGGCATTGGCTGGAACACAGAACACGGTCGCCCCTTGTGCTCCAAAATCATTCACATTGCCGGGTTGAAAGTCATAGGAGGCATACCCATTCCAGGCGAAGGGCTTACCCTCCACAAAGAGCGAGGGGCGTCCGCCATGGAGACGGCGTTCGGCCTTGGAGAAATCGGCTTGGAGGGTGTTCGTGATCCTTAATGAAGCAGAAGCGCCGGAGATACGGTATCCACCGGCAGCCGCAACCACAGAGTAGACACCCGGTGGAAGGTACCAGGGGATCGAGCGGGAAAGATCCACATTCCTGTCCCGGACGAGGGATTCGAGTTCGCTCGAGCTGAGACGCAGACGCCAGGCCACAGTCTTCCCCCATAGGAACTCCAGATCCAAGTTCTTGTCTTGTATCTCACCAGAAGCAGACAAACTGATCGAGAGAGACTCCCCTGCGACGGCCTCCTTTGGAATCGCGAAATGTGTGATCTGGATTCCCTTCACGGATGGGAATGCGATTTCCAGGCTACCCAGAATGACCTCGTAATCGGTTTCATCCTGGATGCCCTGCAAGACAACGGTGAGATTGCCCAAGGGGTAGTTGATTCCGCGCCCGATCTTTGGTTTCGAGGGCACCGCATCGGCCCAGCGGTAGGTGAGTGTTCCCTTCCAGCCCGGTTGGACCTCCTTGCCAGAGCCGATGATCCAGGTGATGGCACGGTTCTCCTTGCCCGGTTTCCAGGAAACCTCATCGGCCAAGAAGGAGACCGTGAAGGGATGTTGCGACTTGTTCTCGATCCACAAAGAGACGGATTCCGGAGCTCTGCGGACACGGGTAGCAAGGCCCAGCGCGGTTGGATCAGTTGAGCCCTTCTTTCGGTTGAAGCACCAGCGTGTAGCGGTTCCTCCCTCCAGGGATACCATCTCGATATCGTTTTTATGGAAAGCTTTAGTTCGTACCATGAGACCGGGAACAATCTGAACTCCATCGAGATGATCGAAACAGCGTCGTTCCTCGATAGGAGGGCTTGAGTAGGCGTCATCGGGATAGACAGTCATCTCTGCTTTCGTGGACGAAACCATCCAAATCAAAAAGATTCCCATCCAACTCCATCGAGTCAAGTTCATGATTCACCCTCCCAATGATCGCTAAGAAGGAAATGACAGCAGGCCCTGTAGGCAAGTCTATCCGCTCACTTGAACGATGAGCATTTCGCAGCGGTTCACAAGCTCCATGTCACGGTTCATCCGGGCTGTTTCCAAGATACACTGCAGCGCTTCGCGGATGCGTTCGGGACTGATCACGGTATCTGGAGAAGCCTTTTCAAGTGATACCAATCGGCTGAGGATATCCAGCGCTCCTTGCAGGTGGGAACCACGAATCAGGTCACGTGAACTTTCCCAGAGCGCCTCTCGTATACCTCCGGGAAACATTTTTCCAAAGATTTCCTCAATATCTTCCTTTTCATAAACTTTCTCGAACAATGAAAGGTTCTGAGTCATGAACCGCAGAAGAATCCGGTTTCCATAATGGGTGGAGAGGATGTTTTTCATAAGCCGTACGGCTTCCTGGATCAGCTGCCAGATCCATGTCATGTTTTTAGGGATCTGGACCTCCGCCTCATCAATGAGACTCTGTCCTACA
>CAZORO010000712.1:0-2479 GCA_964581845.1 uncultured bacterium | reverse complement strand
CTGAAAATCCTCTTATCTCTAAGGTTTCAGGTCACTTGGAGGCTACGATATCCTTGGATGATTTTACATGGGTGAATAAAACGGGTTATAGTCCGTTACAGAAAGCCGCCGCCTTATAGGCGGTGGTGTTTCACTCGCCTTGGCTTTTGTTTGACAAAATGGGAAAAACTCTCCAGGATTGGTACAATGTCAGATTCTCCACCTATAGCTGGAGAGGATGAAATCCAATAAGGGAGATGGATCTTTGTCAGTCTTCTGGAGCGCCGTTTCCCTGGAAAGTAAGCAGACAATGACCCCAGGTAAAAGACTTGTTGTTTTCTCAACCTTGCTCATGGAGGTAATACTCATGTCCTCAGTATTCGCAGGCGAGGTCCGTCAGCTCACCACGGATCCGCGCAATCATGATCTCGACAACAATCAGAACTTTTCTACTGACAGTAAGTGGTTGATCTACGATACCCGGAATCCGGGGATCGGTGAGAGTAGACGGATCGAGAAGGTGCATGTCGAAACAGGTGAGGTGGTGGTCTTGTACGATGTTGAAAAAGGCGGGAAGGGAGCTGTTAATGGAGCTGGCGCCGCGAGCTTCTCCCCCAAGGATAATCGTGTGGCCTTTATCCATGGTCCCTGGAGCGCGGATGGACTTCCCTATGACTTCACACGTAGGCGTGGGGGACTGGTCTCAGGTTTGGACGGTGGAGGTTTTACCTTCGCTGATGCCCGGGATATCACTGCTCCTTTTACACCAGGAGCGCTCCGTGGAGGTACCCACCGTCATGAATGGGATGGGAGTGGAGAGTGGCTGGGATACACCTACAACGACTACCTGATGAAGAATCTGGGAACCGACCTGCGCACCATTGGGGTGACACATCTTGGAAAGAGAGTGCATGTCTCAGAAGCGAATGAGTCACTCTTTGAGGGCGATGGGATTGGCTTTTCGGTGCTCGTAGTGCGGGTGGTTCCGGAACCGAAACCAGGAATGGATGAGATCCTGCGTGCCGCGGGAGATAGCTGGGTGGGTCTTCATGGATACCAGACCGGGAAGGGAACCCTGCAACGCGCGCGTGCATTTGTCGGCACCCTCAAAGACAAATCCGGGGCCAACCTGGATGAGGTTTTTATTGTGGATATCCCGGAGGACATCACAATCCCCGGCGAATATGGCCCCCTCGAGGGAACTGAGACCACCTTTCCCGCACCTCCCAAGGGGTGTTCTCAACGCAGGCTCACCTGGACTGAGAAATGGCCCCACCCGGGTGTAGTGGGAACTTGCTGGTCCAGTCCTGATGGGACCTGGATCACCTTCCTCGCCAAGGACAGGGCCGGAGTCCAACAGATCTTTGCGATGTCACCCAAGGGTGGAGAACCAGTTCAAGTAACCGCTCTTAAGGAGGGAGTCGAATGCTCACCAAGATGGTCGCCAGATGGGACCTCGTTGGTGGCGGTGACCCGCTCTGGGAGCATCTTCACCACAACCGCGCCCAAAGTCTCTCCGGAGTGGAAAACCGGCCCCATAACCAAACTGACCCCAGATCATCCTGGGAAAGATGCCCCCATCAAACCGGTCTGGTCCCTGGACGGCGAACTCATCGCCTTTAATCAACCCATCAAGGATGGCGGGAAGGAATTCCTTCAGGTGTTCGTGGCGAAAGTGAGAGAGTAAAAAGAGCTTGACTCCACATCAAGAGCCATCTATATTGGTGACCATAAATGCACTAGGAGGAATAACAACATGGCGGCAGCGCCCAGCGACAACGGGAAACACTCGGCCATCGACTTGGCCATCACTCAGATCGAGAGAACCTATGGAAAAGGCTCCATCATGCGGATGGGGGACAAAACCCAGGAGAAAGTACCAGTGGTCAGCACTGGTTCCATTTCTCTCGATCTGGCCCTGGGGATTGGGGGTATCCCACGTGGACGTATTGTCGAAATTTTCGGGCCAGAGTCCTCTGGAAAAACTACGTTGGCGCTCCAGATCATCGCGGAGGCCCAGAAGCTGGGCGGCCAGGTAGCCTTCATCGATGCCGAGCACGCCTTGGATGTTCATTATGCCCAAAAGCTGGGAGTGAATGTCGATGACCTCCTGGTTTCGCAACCCGACACCGGGGAGCAGGCTCTGGATATCGCTGAAACCCTGATCCGCACCAACTCCATTGATGTCATCGTGGTGGATTCAGTGGCCGCGCTGGTGCCGAAGGCCGAGATCGATGGCGAAATGGGCGATGCCCATGTGGGACTACAAGCGCGTTTGATGTCTCAAGCCATGCGCAAGCTCACCGCCGTGCTCAACCGCTCACGCACCATCGCGGTTTTTATCAATCAAATCCGTGAAAAAATTGGTGTCATGTTTGGCAGCCCGGAAACCACGCCAGGAGGACGTGCTCTCAAATTCTATGCCAGCATCCGTCTCGATATCCGCCGCGTTGCCAGCATCAAGGATAAGAACGACACCATCGGCAACCGGGTTAAAGTC
>CAZORO010000711.1:0-2505 GCA_964581845.1 uncultured bacterium | reverse complement strand
TCTCATCGGCCTTTGAACGATGGCTGGAGATCAGCCAAGCCAAACCTCAGACCAAAGGGGACTACTCCAATTACATCGAGATCTTCCTCGGCTGGCTTGGGGCCAGGTATCCCAGGGTGAACCTTTGGAGCCATATGAGACTCGAGCACCTCCAAAAATTCACTCATCACCTCAAAGCCAAAGGCAAAGCGGCAAATACTGTTCGGCTCTACAGTCTTCCAATCCGGGCAACCGCGCGTTACCTGGCGGCAAACTGGCCTGAGAAATACCACGACTTCTCAAGAGGCTTCAGATTGCCAAAAGAAAAATCGGGTGGCTGTCTAGCTGATTCCTCCAAGATCCAGTTTCTGCCACTTGCGGAAGCTGTGAACTTCCTGGTTTGGCTTCGGAAGCAACAGACCATCTTGAGAATCCTCCCGGGAGTGACGCTTCAGTTGCTGATGGCCTTGCGAGTTCTCGAAGTCATGCGGCTGAGATGGGACAGCGTGGATCTAGAAGGTGGGACAGTGACCGTCGAAGGAGAGGTCAAGAACCGATTCTCCATTCGGCAGCTGCCAACTCCGACCTATGTCCAGGAGATCCTCAAGGAATCTCCCAGAAATGGCGACCACGTGGTTGACCCTATCCACGGTTGGAGAGTCTACGCCGGGTCCGTAACCAAGGCTTTGGTAACCTGGGACAAGAGGTTCAAGATCACTGCCAAAGACCTCAGGAAAACGATTCCGACCACGGCTCTTGATGAGGGATGGAATGGGCCAGTCTTGGAGAGGTTTCTAGGGCACTCACCCCAGACGGTAACCACGCGCCACTATTTCGCGGATGCTCCGGATCGAATGCTGGACCTTTTCAGGAAACAGGTCACAGACCGAATCGATACGCATCTTGACAAGCATCTCGGAATCCAGGGCGCAAGCGGGGCGCAAGGCCAATCCAGGATGGACTAGCCACAAAATGATAGAGTTGTAAGTCTAATGGAATCAATGGTTAAGATGGTCGGGGCGACTGGATTTGAACCAGCGACCACTTGACCCCCAGTCAGTCATTCAATCTAGTATAACCATTGTGATATCAATCACTTACGGCGATCCGTAGGAGGGTAGTGCCTGAATCTGTCAATTCAGACCCCCTACTTATTAAAGTCTGCCATTCCTCCATGGCGCCAGAAACCTGCCTCAACTCACTCGGATCTATCGCCCGGTAATGGCTACCGAGAATATCCCCCGCCGCGTGTCCCATGTACGCCTTGACCAACCGGTCTGGAACTCCCAGACGGCTAGCCATGGTCGCAAACGAGGAACGCAACTTCTTGGGAGGAACCTCCCCATAGCGGGGATTCCCGGTCTCCTTAACCAGGTTCGCCCGGATACGCCTCCAACGCGATTGCAGGGAGGTCTTTGTCCAGGGTGTCCTGTTGGAGGTCTGGAAGAGACTTCCATCCGCCGGGATGACCCTTTGCCGGTTTATCGCCTCAGCAAGGGCAGAGAGCACGAAAGAGGGCATCGGGATGGTCCGTTCACTCCCAGCGTTCTTGAGCCGGTGGTGTTCGGTATCCGTCACCCTCAACAGACCGCGTTGAAGGTCCACGTCTTGCCGTCTGACTGATACAGCCTCCAAGGTTCTGAGTCCACAAAAAGCCTGCATAAGCGCTATGGGATGCAGATCCGGAGCCTTCTCGCTGAGCCAGTCCATGAGAACCTCGATTTCATCCGCCTCCAGGGAGATGATTTCCCGCCTTGGTCTGGCCTTCTGTCTGATCTTTGGCAGGGGCCGGACCTCTTCGGGGTAGTTCTCATTGGCAAACCGCCAAGCCATCTTGACCGGGACCAGCGCCAGCCGGACGGTATCATGCGCCTTGCCTTCCTTCTCCAAGCCCCGGACGTAATCCGTGAGCATGTAGGGTTTCACGCCGGAGAAGTCCCTCACCTTGGGATGGTGAAGGGTCATCCACTCGATCCAGCGCCCGCCCCAGTACCCCATTTCAACCTTGTGCTTATCCGATCCTCGGGAAAGCCGGATCGCTTCGGCCAAGGCGTCCTTGAGAGAGGGGAGCTTCCGCTGTCCAGGAAGGTACCCGCGCCCCGATAGACACTCGGAATTGAGATGGGATGCCACTGAATCGATCTCGGACCGGGAACCTTTGACACGCTTTTTGACTTGCAATCTTGTCTTTGGATCGGTCCAGCGGAGTTCCCAGCGGTCATCGCCTAGGGGTTTTACCGAGATAAAACCAATCTTTGAGGTGGGTTTCAGTGCCGCCATACTTATTTCACCCCCTCTCCAGGGGTATGTGCATGGCGTGATAGGGACTGCCTGTGCCGCTCCGTGCATCCGCTCTCGCTCCCTTTCCAGGGAATTATCAGGTATCCGTTCCGGTTTGGCAAGTTTTCTTTTCATGGACGTGAGATCCCAAGTTCCACGGGACTGAACACTCCGCCAATGAGGTCACCCTTTTTATTGTCCCACTCAGGGAGGGTTAAAACCCTCGCCTTAAGGCGACGGCTTCAG
>CAZORO010000710.1:0-2506 GCA_964581845.1 uncultured bacterium | reverse complement strand
CTCCCATTGTGGGTCATGTATTCAAATAACTCCCCCCCCCCGGGCGGGTAACGTATCCCTCGAACGCCCACCCCCCGCGGGGGGGTGGTTGGGGTGGGGGGGCACCACCATACGAAAGGCAGAATTTTTCCGCCCCCTGCAATTATTCCTCAGCCAGCATACTTCATTCCACTGGAGACCGTCGTTAAAACCTCGGAATCAGAGGAGGTAAGGCCGCAATCGATCACCTCGCCGAAGAAAATGGTGTGGTCTCCCGGAGCGGCCTTACTGATCACCTTGCACTCCACCCATGCCAGACAATCATCCAGGATGGGGACACCTTTCGCGCTTAAATGGAAGGGAACCTTGCCAAATTTTCCATTCTTGGGTTCGGGAGTTTTGAAGAAGCCGCGCGCGGTCTTGTCCTGGTCCGCCCTTAAAACACTGACCGTGAAGTACTTTCCCACCCCGAAAAAGTCATGCGGAACTGTCTCCTTCCTGACACCCACCCACACGATGGGAGGTTTGAATGAGCACTGTCCGAGCCAGCTTCCGCCAAAAGCATGAACCTGTTCACCTTTCTTGCATCCCACCACAAAGATCGGGCTGGGGAAAAGCTGAAGTACTTTTTTCTTAATAGATTCATCCATGGTTAGGATCTCCTTTTACGTGATTCAGCCGCTTGTTATCACGGAGACGCAGTGTAGAGCCAAAGAAAGGGTAGAGTCAAAGAGGGAAAGTTGTTGATGACTTTGTGTGAGGCATTATAATAGCCCCATCTCAAGCTTCCTGTAGAAAGGGATGGATCTTGCAGGTTTGTCCCCTTGCGAACCGAGACGATGCCAAAACTGCCCCTTACCGATCTCGAAATCCTTGTAGTGGATGATGAATCCATGGTTCGTGAAGTCGTGGCGGGGAACCTCCAAGAGAAGTTTCCTGGATTTCGTATCCGTCAAGCCGACAGTGGGAACTCGGCTCTAGCAATCATCAATGAACATCCTCCCGACCTGATTTTGGTTGACTTGCGAATGCCGGGACTGAATGGGTTTGCGCTCACCCGCATCCTACGCAGCCGGGACCGGACTCGTTATCTCCCGGTGATTGTCGTTTCCGCTCTTTCAGATACTCCCTCGGTGCTCAAGGCGCTGGAACTGGGCGCGACAGACTACTGTGTCAAACCAATCGATTTTGAGCTCCTGGCACGGAAAGTGGGGGTGATCTGCTCGCGGATCCTCAACAATCAGAATTACCAGACCCGCAACCGGAGCGCCCCCCGAAGGAGGATTCACTGTCAAACCTCGGCGGGAATGCTGGTGAGTTTCCCAGAGCGAGAAGGATTGTGGGTGGAGTCCCCTTTAAGTGTTGCAGAGGGTGAACCCCTCTTAATTGATGGCTCAAGAATCTTCCAGGCGCTCAGGTTACAACTGGACTCTCCGCTTTGGTGGTCCCGTGTGGAACACTGCATGAAAGAGCCAGAGGGATACCGCATGAAACTCCTGTTGGATCCTCTCCCCCAAAGGTTCGATGAGCAGATCCAGATTCTCAGCCGCTCCAAGGAGCGTTTCCGCCGGTACTTTGGCGGTGGACAGGAACCCCTTACGGTAGATGTCCCCTGTGAGATACAAAACATTTCGGGAGGAGGATTGCAGATCCTTGGATCATTACCCTGGAAAGTGGATACCGGACTGAGTTTGGATCTGTCAGAACTCATCCAACGCTTGGGGATACCGGCTTCCAGCTCAAGAGCGATGGTCGGCGTACGCTGGACCCGTCCCGAGGGTACACGGTATGTTGCGGGGGTGCGTTTCGAGGAGATTGAAGAGGATCTGCGACTACAGATCATGGCCCATTGCTTGCGGGGGGCGCCTGTCCCGGAGACAGCCAGTGGAGGCGCGGCTTGGGTGTGAGGATTCCTTCACACAAAGGATGAATCTTGTGTGATTTTTGTCTCCCACTCTTCTTGTCTTTCCTTTTTTTCGAGATTTTCCAGGGCATATGGACTAGAATATGGGTAGAAGAGATGGCATGTCACTTGCACTTAGGAATGGTGGGCGTAGAATCTCCTGCGGGCTTAACATCAAGGCTTCGAGCGGGGAGAGGTGGAAAAAGGAAGGGAGGATGAGTTTCGTGGCACGTTTCATGGTAAGGTGGATTATTCTCTATGGTATGGTTCTCTGCCTGGGGGGGAGCTGGATTTCCACCAGTGCCTGGGGAGCCTGCCTGGATGGCACCTACACCGTCATCCTGAAACCCCCTTCTAAAAGTCTCGTACTCTACTTCCGCATTTCCAATGATGGAACCGTCATCGATGACATTGTCCTTACTTTTAAGAACTATCAACCGTACTGTGCGGATAATTCCATCAGCGGACCCTTGAGCGGATTGAGAGGTACCATCAACAACTGCAACATCAGTATTAAGGCCCGTGCTCCCCAATTCATGGAATTTACATTGAATGGATATTGGGACGAGGCTACCAAATCCTTTTATTGCACTTGGGTTATTAAAATCGATGATCTTTGTAGCG
>CAZORO010000709.1:0-2514 GCA_964581845.1 uncultured bacterium | reverse complement strand
GAGGTTACGTGCTACGGCTGGGGTGATGACGACCCAGCCATCAAGGGCAACACTTACAACAATCCCTTCTGGAGTGAGACCGCCCTGTTCAAGACCGACCGGGACCATGCCTGCCGGATTGCGGTTTACTGGAAAGTGGCGGCGGGGGGAACCGAACGCGCGCATTGGTATGGGGACAAGATGAGCTTCTTCATGCCCACTCCGAATGGTTCTGGAACCATTATGAGGTGCCGTAGCGGAAAGATGGAAAAAGACAGTGGTGGATTCGACCGGAGCGCCGCCGAGATGGTGCAGTATGAGCAACCATTATGGTGGAAGACCGAAATGCTTCCCGCACCGCTTCGTCACGACAGCGGCCATGGTGGGTCTCACACCTTCCTGACCCATGAGTTCATCGATGCCCTGGTCCACAACCGCCGTCCGGCGGTCGATGTGTATGAAGCGGTGGCCTATACCGCGCCGGGGATTGTCGCACACCAATCCGCCCTCAAGGGCGGGGTACAGATGAAAGTGCCCGATTTCGGAAGGGCTGTTTGAGAGTGCCTTCCCTGGTGGATTTGTTGTTCACAGATTACAACATGGTCTACATATGAGAAGCCGGGGCAGGAGTTCGACTTCTGTCTCAGTTGGGAAAGATAAGAAATAACAGCATGTGTGATTATATACCCACCGCTGCTCTTTTATTTACGCATCAGTTTCACCATTCCTTAAAAGTCGGAGGAACGCATGAATAAAGCTTTGTTGACGGTTCCATTCTTGATGCTGTGGGCTATCACCTGCCCCGGAGCTAATGCCCAACAAACTGCTGATAAGACGATCCATCTAAAGGGAGTGAAAGCGGAAGTCAGTGTCTCCTATGGCGTTGAGGAAGGACTTCCAGGAGAAGATGTAACCCGTGTCTTCTGTTCCGCAGAGGGGACAGTCTGTGCCCAGACCAACAACGGCTATGCGGTTTTCAAAGAAGGCAAATGGACCGAAGTGGATCCAGAGCCACATTTTGTCAAAGACCGGCTGTCTCTTGAGGAAAAAACGGTCAGTGAGAGCGGACATACCTTTTCGGGTATTGCCCAGGTTGAACCCGGCAACTCTGGCCGTGCAGCTTTCGCGGCACCGGATGGACTGTTTTTTCTCCGTCCAGATAAAACCTGGAACCGCGTTTTTCCGCGTGATGAAACACGCAGTTGGGCTCCGGTGGATGTTCGTGGTGTCGCCATCGACAAGCAAGGGCTCTTGTGGTTTGCCTGTCCTCAAGGCGTGGGGCATGAGAAAGTTGGACAGGATAATCAGATGAGCTGGACTCTTTACACTGGAGAAGACGGTCTTCCCTACGCGGATTTCACCACTGTAGCCACGGGTCCTGATGGCGAGGTCTATTTCGGAACCACCAAAGGCTTGATCCGCTTCGATGGCAAAGAGTGGGACTATCGTCAAGGTCCTCGTTGGCTTCCCAGCGATGAGGTTCGTTCGATTGCGGTGGCTCCCGATGGGACCGCCTGGATTGGAACCGCCAAAGGTGTCACCAGTATCCAGCGTAAGCCAATGAAGCTCACGGAAAAGGCGCGTTTCTTCGAGGAAGAGATCGACAAGCGTCACCGCCGGACCCCTTTTGGCTATGTTTTGGGAGTCCGCCTCGAGAACCGTGGCGACAAAAGCAGGTGGCAGAACCACGACAGCGACAATGATGGTCTCTGGACTGGCATGTATGGCGCGGGCGAGTGTTTCGCCTATGGTGCCACCAAGGACCCCTTCCACAAGGAACGTGCCAAGGCAGCCTTCGAGGCTCTCCGTTTCTTGAGCCAGGTGACCCAGGGCGGGGAACATCCTGCGCCGTCTGGCTTCCCGGCACGGTCGATCCTCCCCACTGATGGTCCAGATCCTAATGTGGATGAGTACACCGCCGAAAAGGATGAGCATCATCGTGCTAACCGTGATCCGCTCTGGAAAGTCATCTATCCCCGTTGGCCCAGGAGCGCCGATGGCAAGTGGTTCTGGAAATGTGACACCAGCTCCGATGAACTTGATGGGCACTACTTCCTCTATGCCGCCTATTATGACCTGGTGGCGGAATCCGAGGAGGAAAAGCAACGGGTCAGGGATGTCGTGGCGGCGGTCACCGATCACCTGATCGAGCATGACTACCAACTTGTGGATTGGGATGGTCAACCCACCCGTTGGGCGAGGTTTGGTCCCTCACTGATGAACCATGATCCTTCCTGGGGCAATGAACGTGGTTTGAACTCACTCAGCATCCTCTCCTACCTGAAGGTCGCTGAACACATGACCGGCGATCCGAAATACCGTCAGCATTATGAAGACCTGATTCAGAACCATGGCTATGCCATGAATCTCCTGTATCCCAAGCTCCATACCGGTCCCGGTTCCGGTAACCATTCAGATGATGAGATGGCTTTCATGAGTTTCTACAACCTTATCAAGTACGAGCAGGATCCAGCCCTTCGCAACCTCTATGCGGGAGTCCTCTCCCTTTACTGGCTGATCGAACGCCCTGAGATG
>CAZORO010000708.1:253-2518 GCA_964581845.1 uncultured bacterium | reverse complement strand
AGAGGCTGGGTGGCCCTGATCAAGTTTAATGACAATGCTGAAGTGGTGGTCCGCCTGACACCCGTTAAATCAGGTTTGGAGTCTCTTCGCCAGTCCCTGCAACAGCTTCAGGCAGGGGGTGGAACGGATCTCGAGTCCGGTGTGATCATGGCCCATCAGGTTTTAAGAAGTGTCTTATCACCAACCAAGCGCAGGATGGTGATTTTAACCGATGGACAATCTACCCAGGGAAATCCATTGAAAGCGTCCGAGAAGGCAAAAGCAGAAGGTATCCAGATTGACATCATCGGGATTGGCGGATCACCCAGCGAAGTGAACGAAGATGAACTCCGGAGGATGGCCTCTGTTGTGGATGGCGAACTCCGCTATTGGTTTATCCGGGATGTGGGTGAATTGGTGCGGCGTTTTGAGGCGCTTGCCTTGAGGGAGATCCGCCCGTGAATTCGCTCTGCAAGGGAGGCGGTGAAGATGTCCGAGGATCGCCGGATTGATCCATACCGGTTCTACTCAAGCGAGGAACTCCGCGAAGTCCTCAAGGGCAGGATCAAGATCGAGACCCTCAAGGACCACGGGCTCGTTGGTCTGGCAGCCGGCTACTGGGGTGGCAATGTGATCTTTGCCATCGACCGCTACTGCCGTACACTGATGACCGAACGTGCCCGAGGTGCCTCTGGAAAGGAGGCACAACGTGCGATCTTTGAAAATCAAAATTCGGGACTACTTTATCGTGGAGAGACGCAACGGATACACCCTCAAGGGAATCGATCGAACACCCAGCGAGGGGCGGATATTCAGGTTGCGGGAAGTGAAAGCCGGGGTCTGGAATGTCAATCAGACTTGTTTGAACGGCGAACGAAAGAGAAAGCAGTTCAGAGCGGAGTTGCTCGAAGAAGCAATTGAGCAGGCAGAGAGCATCCTTTATCCTTCCTCGGGCTCACACATGAATTCGAACGCTCTGATTGGTGAGTGTTTCGCTGAGTGGCTTGCCAGCCGTTCATGCAGTGAAGAGACTTGCGAACGGGATTATGGAAGCCGGATAAAACTCTTTCTGCGTTGGATTGATGAACAAGGTCTCAGGTATTGGAGGGACTTGCGCCTATTGCATCTCCAGTCATATGCCAACCACTTGGTCCAGACCGGCAAGGCCACTAGGACAATTGAACTCCAGTGTCGAGTGGTCAAGATGGCCTCAAAATGGGCTGCGCAGACATGGCCTGAGTACTTCAGGGATTTCGCAGCAGGCTTCAGGACACCCAGACAGAACCGAATGGTCAGATACTCGGAACGAGGAGGTAGAGCCGTTCTTCGACTGAAAGATGTGGGGGAGTTCGCCCTCTGGTTGAGGGAGCAGGGAAGCGGTGCTCACATCCTGCCTGGGATTCTTCTCCAGGGTTTGTGTAGTCTTCGCGTGAGGGAGGTTCTTCGCCTTACTTGGGACAATGTGGACTTCGAGGCTGGGACGGTTACCGTGGAGGGTTATGTCAAGAACCTCCAGTCTGTCCGGCGGATACCAGTCCCGCGGATTGTCCTTGCCGCTCTTGCGGAAACCCCTCGCGAGGGTCCCCGATTGCTGGCGGCTCTGAAAGACCAATGCTCTTATGGACGGGCGTTCCGGCGCAACCTGAGACACTGGAGGCCAGGGTTCCATATCGAGCCGAAAGGGTTACGAAGGACTCTTGTTTCAGAGTTTTTCGAGTATGGATGGTATGGGGATGTTCTCCAGATGTACCGTGGCCACCAACCTTCAGTGAGTGCGATTGATTGGAACCACTACATTGTTTATCAACCCGCGAAGATCCTGGAAATGTTCCGGGAACAGGTGGTTTCGAGAGTCGATGTCCTGATGGAAGAGACACTCCAGAAATGGCTCTCGGTGAAAGGGGCTGAACAAGTGATTCCCCTCCCCTTATTAACCGCCTCTGACCGATAAACCCTTAGTTCGGCAACGGATCAGCACCTTTTTAGACATTTTGCCGAATCTGGAATTCAACTGCTACTGTCATAAACTACTCAAATTACAGGGCTTAAATGGTACGCGTGAAAGGATTCGAACCTTCGACCTACGGCTCCGGAGGCCGTCGCTCTATCCAGCTGAGCTACACGCGCACTGCGAGACTGTGGCTCTCTCCAAAAGGAGATCACCGTTAAACTTACCAGATTCCCTCAGAACCGTGAAGAGATTCCCTTTCTCTCCTCATGGTTTGGAGTAAAGATTTACTCCTTCAAGGGGCCATGGGCTGTCAGCTCGGTGATCGATGTCCAGCC
>CAZORO010000708.1:0-243 GCA_964581845.1 uncultured bacterium | reverse complement strand
CGCCCTGATCTTTACGGTTCCCGATGATCCGGACCGCCTTTGTTTCGACTGGTTTGAAAGACAAAAGGTATTCGACCCAGTGCGGTTTGTCTTCCGGGTTCCTCCCCGGAACAAGTGGAGGATCGATGGCTAGACCCTCGACCCCCTTCCAGCCTCCGTCAGGTGTTCGATACTCCACATTTAAGTCCAGGAACCAGCCCCCATCGCTCTCCATGATGCCGGTATGGAAACCGATTAGCCCGA
>CAZORO010000707.1:0-2526 GCA_964581845.1 uncultured bacterium | reverse complement strand
ACGACCAGATCGATCTCCGGGTGGAGATTTCTGAAGATCTGCCCGAGATCAAGTGTCGGAGCCAGCAGATCCAGCAGGTGTTGATGAATCTCATGACCAATGCCCGTGATGCCCTGAACGAGCGCCACCCCGGGTACAGCCCCGATAAGAGGCTTTCGGTGTCTGCCGAGGTGATCCGCAAGCAGGGGTTCCAGTTCATACGGACCACCGTTGAAGACACCGGGATGGGCATTCGTCCGGAGATTCGCGACCGGATCTTCGATCCCTTCTTCACCACGAAGCCCAAGGAAGCCGGCACCGGCCTGGGCCTCTCCATCAGTTACGGGATCGTCAAGGATCATGGCGGAGAATTGAGCCTGGAGACTGAACCGGGCCGATATACCCGTTTTCACATGGATCTGCCCGTGGACAACGGATGGACACTCGCAGAGAAGTGAAGAAAAGGTGCGCCTCTCTCTCGATGGGCGCACGCGCTGACCCCGATCTCTTGTTGACGCTTGTGCCCTCAATGGAAAATCAGGTGCGGGGTGATTCCGGACAACATGCACCGGCATCACCGGAATGGATGGAGTCAGGATAATGCATAAGAAAACATTGTTCACATTCCTGTCTGCCTTGCTTCTGCTTTCCCCAGCATCATTCCTGAATGCTCAAGCCCCTTTGCGGATAGCCTATCCAAGTTTTCCGCCTTTTCACTGGGTGGATGAAAAGGGCGAAATGACAGGGTTCTTTTATGAGATCATGACGGAAGCCCTGGCAAGGAGAATGGGCATGACGGTTGTTTGGAGCGAGTATCCATGGCCACGGTGCCAAGAGAACCTTAAGGCCGGGAAAGACGACGCCATCATGACTGTCCCCACGGCCGAGCGCGCGGCTTACACGGTGACTCACAAGGATCCTTTCTATCAAAAGGAACTCCACGTATTCACATATGTCAATCACCATAGAATGGGCGAGATCAGGAAAATAGAAAGGATCGAGGACATAAAGGAAGGCCGCTTTTCAGTCATCACATATAGTGGCAATGGATGGCACAAGCAAAACGTGGAACCATTGGGAATCAAGACCTACGAGACGCCGTATTTGGGGAACGTATGGAGGATGCTGGCCGACAAGCGGGGGGATCTCGTTCTTGAATGGCCCCTTGGTGCCTGGCCGGACATCATGCGTGTGGGCGCCACCAATCAGGTGATTGATACGAACATCACGATATCGGCAATGCCGTTTCACCTGTTGATCCGTAAAGACTCCAGTCACGTGAACATTTTGAATGATCTGAATGAGGTCATCAAGAAGATGTCTGAAGATGGCACCATGACCTCGATTTTATCAAGATATTTCCGAGACACTGACTGACATTGAATCGGATTGTTTCATGAGTGGCCCAATAAAAACAAAATCCATAGTTTTTTTCTGTTCTGTATTTTTTATTTCAGCATTTCTGTTCTTTATCATTTCTTACCAAGATTATGCTTACACGAAAGCAAAATCTCAAATCAACGACCACGCCGATATTATTGCGAGTTCTCTTTGGACTTTTGATAAATCCAGCCCAAACACCTATCTTGCGCTGGCTGTCAAAGCAAATGGATATGAACGGATCACAGTAATAGATGATAAAGGTGATGTTTTTATTGACATCCCTGGCCCACAAATTACTGCAGTAGAAGCGGCTTTCTCTTATTTAGGACTTTTATACACATACAACCTTGAATCCAATATTGTGTATGAAGGCAAATATATAGGAAAGGTCTTAGCTATCTGGCCATGCCGAACCATTTATTTATACTTCTACATTCTTTTTTGTATTTTCTTGTTGCTAATAGCTGTCTGGCTTTTCCTGAAACTTCTCGAATCCAATAGAACTCTGGAGCAGCGAGTGCGGGAACGGACTGCCGCACTCCAGAGGGAAAACGATGAACGGAGGCGCACAGAGGAGGAACTTCGGCGGGCGACACTGGTGGTGGAGAACAGTCCCGTCATGCTGTTCCGGTGGAGAGCGGAACCAGGCTGGCCCGTGGTGATGGTCTCAAGAAACGTCACACAACTGGGTTACACCCCCCAAGAATTGCTTGATGGATCGATTGTCTTCAGTTCCATGGTGTATCCCGAGGACCTGGAACGGGTCAGCCATGAGGTAGAACAGTATGTGTCAAGCGGCGCGGATCGTTTTCAGCAGGAATACCGGATTATTACCAAAGCCGGCAAGGTGCGATGGGTTGACGACAGGACGGTTGTTGAGCGCGCGGCAGACGGGAACATCACTCATTATCAAGGCATTGTGGTTGACATTACGGACCGCAAGCACGTTGAGGAGGCTCTCCTCAAATATGAGCGCATCGTTTCCACATCCCAGGACTTGATGGCCCTGGTCAACCGGGAGTTCGTTTATGAGGCGGTGAACGAGAGTCTCTTGACAGCATACGGGCGGTCGCGGGCCGACCTGGTGGGCCGGACCGTCTCGGAAATCATGGGGGAGAGCGTGTTTCGTGAGACGATCCGACCGCGGTTTGAACAGGTCCTATC
>CAZORO010000706.1:0-2544 GCA_964581845.1 uncultured bacterium | reverse complement strand
CTGAGGATGATTAACCTTTGCCGGGGCAGGAATCTGATCCTGCCCCGGCGGCCGGATTCACGTCTTGAACTGATCCCAGGTTTCAAAGGCCGCCCGCACATTCTCAGGCTTCGTCAACAATCCGAATTCCAACTGCGCGATCACTCCGCCATTTGAGTAGAGGTTATCCTGAAAACGTACGACCGCTTGACGTATCTCCTCTGGCGTGGCATGAGGAAGCAGATGTTGGCGGTCGATTTCTCCCCAGAAAGTGATCTTGCCTTTATATTGAGACAAGTTCTCCAATCCCATGCAGAAAACCTGCGAGTTGAGGGCGTCGATTCCAATTTCGATTAAATCAGGATAAATCGCGAGAATATGGCCGTCGCTGTGCATGAAAATCTTCTTGCCATGCTCATGAGCGATACGCGCGTAATCCTGGTAGAGTGGCTTGAAGATCTCTCTCCAGGACTTGGGGGATATCAACAATGTGGATTGTGCCCCCCAATCGTCCATGATGGTCATCCCATCGATTTCGGTCTTGGCCCATTCCTCAAATAAATCCAAGTAAAACTCGTGGATCCTCCCCAGGAATCCCAAGAAGCCCGGATCTTTTGTAGCGATATCGGCATAGAGATTCTCGGTACCGCGCAGGAACTGCATCTGTTCGAAGGGACGAGGACAACAACCACCGCGGACGAAGAGATCTGTAGAGTGACAATAATCCCGGACCGCACTCCGGTCGAAAGTCAACCACTCACGAGGAAAATGGACTTTCTCAGTGTCTCGGTCCCAGTCTTGGATCAAAGGTTGCTTAACCTCACCAATCGCACCATCCTGGATATTGATGAAGACACACCCCCATTCGTCTCTGTATTCCCCTTTTTTGTGAGGATCTCCCGAGGTTTCAGGTATCTTTGAAAGGATTCCCGGAGGCCCTCCAAAATCAGAAGGGAAATCCCTTCTCAGAGCGGCAAGCTCCTCCGGGTAGTTCAGATCGGCCCATGGCAATGTCCACAAATCCCTTGGCAACCGGTCCGGACGGTCAAACTCCAAGGTGCGTAGTACCCGTTCACGTGAATTCATCAGCATCCTCCTTTGATTGGTTAGGCGGCAACCTTTTCAATCCGTGGAAAATAGAGCCACAGGTGACCGTTGTTATCCTTCTCCCCAAAATAGATCTCCCCATCACGTCCCGTCACCGCGGCCCCAAATTGATAGCCATAACGGCGGTTCTCCAGAACCGAAACCGCCACCCCGATGTCCTTCACGTGTTTATCACGAGGGGAGTACACAAAGAACCTTCCAATTCCGTCACCACATGAACCGATCAGACGTCCATCATGGGTGACCGCCATCGCTCCCACGGGAGACAAACGTGCCTTGCCGATGGAGGGGCCGAAAGCCTTGTCTGGTGTGAAGGGAAACAGCGCTCCCTCCGTATCCGCAAGGTAGCACTGCCCTCCGCCTTTCTCACAAGCCCACTGGATGGTATCGCCCACCTGGCACCTTTCTGGCACCGGGAAGACCTTCCGTTCCAGGGTGTTGTTATGAGTCCGGTAGCACCACAAGGTGTTTCCCTCATCGAACCCATAGACAGTTTCTTGATCGGCCGGGAACATGCGGCCTGTACCAGGGACCATACCGATCTCAGTCAGGGTTCCACTCTTCACCTCCAAATGCAGCAGGTGTCCGCCGCTCTGACAGATCACTCCTTTGCCCCCCCCGCAAGTGACCGCATTGAGATTCCCCTCTCCATTCGGCGGTTCAGCGATCATCTTGATTGGAGAACGTCCAAATCCCCACTCTTGGATGAGATCAAATGGAAGTCCTTGATATCCCGTGGAGACCAGCCTGTTTCCCTTTGTTCCTTTCATCAGGGCGATCACTTGTTCTTCGCAGCAACAAATCGAGACACATTCGGTCATATCCTCGATGGTTCCTAGATCGAAGACCACTCCGGTGACACCATGAAACATCCCCACGAAGAGATGCGCGCGCCGTCCGGATGTCCCACCATAGACTATCCCATCAGGGGTGATGTCCAAAGCGGTGATGTGGCTCTCCTCCATCGGGATGGGAGTACTTGCTCCGGGAAAGCAAAGGGGAAAAGCAACCATGGTTCCCTCGGTCATGAAGGTGCCATGCACAATCTCATCGATGACTGCTTTGGCCTCGGGGGAATTCATGTCGTACTTCTTCTTGTCAGCCATTTTCTTCTCCCTTATCCCCAAATCCGGATGGGTAGATGCGCATTGGGGCGCTTCTTGTCCGCTGGCATCTCCACCTTGAAGATTCCTACTGGTTTTGGTCCGACGTGTCCGAAGAACAAATCCCCATTATGATCCAACGCCCCGCGTGAGACATACTGGGCATTTTCATTTGGACGCTCGAGAAGCGCGAACTCCTCCTTCTGGAGGGTTTGAGTATCGAGCCGCCAGACGACCCCTTCACGATCCTTGCGTCCCTCGGGGTAGGGATTGTAAACAGGATCGCGCCAGCGCGAGGCCGCATAATAAAGGGCGCCGTCACCCCCAAAGACCAAACCCCCGCAATGGTCCTGGA
>CAZORO010000705.1:0-2547 GCA_964581845.1 uncultured bacterium | reverse complement strand
TAACTGCCGTCAAGCGGTATATGGTTATGATCAGCGGGTGGAGGTTTTCGGTTCCGGGGGAGTCATCTGGGCGGACAATTCAACTGCCCATCGGACGGTGCACGGAACACAGGATGGAATGAAAGGACCCTTGCCCCTGCATTTCTTCATGGACCGCTACATCGACTCCTACATCATCGAAATGAAATCCTTCGTGGAGTGTGTGAGGGAGGACAAGACGCCGCCAGTCACAGGACGGGATGGGCTGGCTCCAGTGGTGATCGGACTGGCTGCGAAAAAGTCTTTATTTGAAAATCGTCCCGTGGCGGTGAGTGAGATTAAAGCCTGAAAGGCAGGTTGAATATGAATAGAAGAGACTTCATGGAAACAGCCGTGCTATCGGCGATGGCGCTTAGCTTAAGAGCCCATGACGCGCATGGCGCTGGCGCTCCAAGTATTGGGAGGAAAGAGATGCCGCTTGAACTTAGAGATGGGGATATCGTGTTATTTCAGGGGGACAGCATCACTGATGCGGGACGCCGGGAACAGGGACCGGAGGGGATGGGTAATGGGTATGCCCTGCTCACCTCGGCCTGGATCGCCGCTGCTCATCCAGAGCGAAAAATCCAGTTCATTAACCGTGGGATCAGCGGGAACCGGGTTGTCGACCTGCAGGGACGCTGGAAAGAAGACTGTTTGGAGTTGAAACCCAGTTGGGTCTCGATCCTGATCGGTGTCAATGACACCTGGCGCCGTTATGACAGCAATGATCCCACCACTGCCGACAGCTACGAGGGGGGATACCGCGATATCCTTAATCAGGTCCGCGATCAACTGAAAGCCAAAGTCATTCTCATGGAGCCCTTCCTCCTGCATGTCTCGGATAAGATCAAAGAGATGCGAGAGGATTTGGATCAGAAAATCGAGGTGGTTCACCGTTTGGCCAAGGAATACAACGCCAGACTGATTCCACTCGACAGCCTTTTTCAGGAAGCCTGTAAATACCGTGAACCTGCTTTCTGGGCGGGGGATGGTGTCCACCCGGCCTGGCCGGGACATGCGTTGATGACACAGGCATGGCTGGAGGCGGTGGGGAGATAGAATCGACTACATTAAAATACCTGTAGGTTCATGTCTCATATCATATGGAACCTCCATTCGTTTTTTGATGAAGGGGTAGTACAAAGGTTTTTTGCTACTACCCCTATCTATATTGGAGAACTTAACGACCCCATTATCGATTCCAAGTCTACGATTCGATCCATTTCACCCGAAGACTTCTTTCGTCACCCTTGACTTCATCAGGTTCATGTCATAGACTTACCGTTAAGTAAAGGAAAAGGTCATTACATCATTGAAATCAGACTCTATTGATCCTGTCCCACCCTCCCATGAGGATGAGGATCCTGTACGTCTCCGCCTCCTAAAATCTGCAATCGAGTTGTTTGGGCGAAAAGGATATGCAGCTACTAGTGTCAACGATATCGTTACTGCCGCAAAAGTAACTAAACCTAACTTGTATTATTACTTCACAAGCAAAGCTGGCATCTATTACACCATCCTGAATGAACTTTTTTCTGAACTTGAAGTCATCCTCAACCGGGCCGCACAGCAGACGGGATCCTCTCGGGAACGTTTAACCGATTTGTGTTGTGAGATCTATCAACACTTTAAGAACAACCTTGATGCTGCACGGATGATCTATATCGTCTATTTCGGAGCTCCACAGGGCAGCCCCGATTATGATTTTGACGCCCACCGAATAAGACACCACAAGTTAGTTGAGGAGATTATCCTGAACGGGATCCAGAGGGGTGAAATCCAACTGGGGAATACACAGGAAATGATGATGGCGGTCGTGGGTCTCATGCACACTGCCATGGAATTGGAACTCTGCCATTCAGGCCCGAAATTAGGACGCGATGGACTCATCCATGTCCTCGATTTCCTTTTTGAAGGGCTTTCAATCAAGACTTGAATCGACCATCCGGAGGCATCGAAGTGAAGGTCACAACACGATACATGGCATTCTTTATCCTTTTTTTTATTGGATGTGGAGGTCCACCACAATCTCCCCCACCGCCCTCAACACCCGAAGTCGCTACAGTCATTGTCACCACCCAAAGCGTGAGGCTGACCACTGAGCTTCCCGGACGGACCGAGGCTTATCTGATCTCAGAAATCCGTCCCCAGGTCAATGGATTGATCCAAAAACGCTTGTTTACGGAGGGTTCCCATATCAAGGAGGGTCAGGACTTGTATCAAATTGATCCAGCCCCATTTCAAGCCGCCCTCGATAACGCCGAGGCCAACCTTGCCTCGATGCGGAAAAATGCTGATAGGGCGCGCGCCAGCCTGGAGGCGAGTATTGCTAACATCGCTCACCAGAAAGCGGTCTTGGAGCTCGCCCAGACAAACTCCGAACGCTATCAGGAATTGTTCAGAAAAGGCGCTATCACCGAGGTTCAGCGCGACCAGGTTATGACTGAGGTAAAGGTGGCTGATGCGACCCTGCGCGCCGCATCGGCTCAAGCAGAGAGCGACCGCCAGGCGGCCGCCGCCGCCGAT
>CAZORO010000704.1:0-2565 GCA_964581845.1 uncultured bacterium | reverse complement strand
ATTCTCCGGATTCCTGTTTGGTATGTTCATGGACCAGGATTTGATCGGGTTGGATGATCCGGTCGGGAAATACCTGCCCGATTTTCCAACAACGGGTGAGAAGATGATCACCCTGCGCCACTGCCTCACCCATACCACAGGTCTGAATGGGCATGGCAACTGGGGCGGGATGAATAATCCCTGGATCGACAACATCATTGCCAATGGAATCGACACACTTGCTCCAGGTGTCAAGGTCCTCTACAACGGAATGGGGTTTGATCTGGCCGGGAAGGTGATGGAGGTGGTGGATGGACGCAGCATTTTCAGGATCTTTTTCAGTTCTCTTTTCGACCCATTGGGTTTTGAACACACCACCATCGAGGACCTGGCCTATGGAATCGGCTGCCGTGCCCGCGACCTGGCGGCATTTGGTCAGCTTCTGCTGAATAAAGGCTCCTATGGCAACCGTCAATTCATGTCCGAGCAGACTTTCGCCCAATTGATGCCCCGCAACATGAAAGAAATCTACCCTAATCTTGAGACGAATTGGGAATATGGTCTGGGATTATCCTGGATGAGGACCAAGCATCCAGATGCCGGTAAAGAAGACATCCCCGCTGACAAACTGGTCCTTTCCAAAAATACTTTCGCCCATGGCGCCGCTTCAAGCACCGTGCTCCGGGTGGATCCGGATAATGATCTGGTTGTGGCGATCACAAGAACCGAGGCGGGCGAGGAATATGATGCTCATCTGGGACGTGTGTTACTGGCAGTGGAGGAGGGGATGACACACTCTCGTTAGCTCTTACAACAAGGATTAGCACCTTTTATCTGAAGGATTTGACTACCCTGGTGTCTTACCTCGGAATGAATGGAAGCTAGAATTGAAGCGCTTGAATCCACTGAACAGCCCGCTGGCTTGAGGGTTTGACTGGCCGCTGGAATCATCGACCTTGGCCTTGCAGCTCGCGTGGTTGGGTGTCTACATCCCGGTTGAACTAACCTCGATTCTTGTCTATGGAATCTACACCGCGGCCGGAGTGGCTTGGACTGGCGCCACCCTTGGCAAGTGGCTGTGTGGCGTGAGAATTCTCTCCCGTAAGGGAGAGCAACCAGACATCGTCCGCTCCTCAATCCGTGCCCTGTTTGTCGCAATTTCCCAATGCCTACTCGGACTGCCTTTGCTGCTCATCGGCGTGGAGTGTTCCAAATGGGGTCTGCATGACCACCTCGCTGGTACGCAAGCAAGATTGGATCCCGCTTGCTGGATTCGGCGAAAACGAACCATGTGGGTGGTCTACTTGTTCATCCTAAGCATTGGCTTCATCAAGGCTTTTGGGGGGATTTCTCTTTACCTGATCCACCGGGCTTGGATCAGGGATGCAGAGAAGGTCATCGCGGAGCGGGACGCTAATGTCACTTCTTCACAGACCCAACAGCAGGTGCAAGAAATGTCCACTGTCGATGGCTCCCCCTTCGCCGCCTTAAGAGATGAAGCCACGTTTACTGACCATTTGCTTCTAGGAGGAGGAATGCGGGACCTCGCCCAGGCGTATCTGGTCCTTGTTCCCATGGCGGCTCTCCAGCCTTGTCCCTGGTGGACAGGTTTCCTCGCAATGGAGATGTTTGGCCGCAATCGTTCCCTTTATGAAATGCTTTGCCAGAGGAGACTGAGGGATCTCAAGGATGCGGATGAGGGGAGGGGCGAGGGGATACAAAGACTGTGATTGACAAGCTGATCCGCTTGCAATCCCTTTGAAACCTGGGGACTACGACCTTAAGGCAGGGATTGGATACGCTCTAGTTGATCAAAGACCTAGACTAGCGCCTCGTTTCAGGAACTCGTTTGAGATTGAGTTAAAAATCTCCCGAGCCAGAGACACCGAGTTGTGGGCATCTTGTTCCTGGATCAACGGCCAGTCCCCTGGGTACCGTGTTTCCACTGCCCATTGAGTTAGAACTGCAAGAGACGCGATAGACTTCCTAAGGCCCCAATCAGATGGAATCATGTTCCGAAGAGTGTCTAGGTCATGTGTACGTGGAAAACGGATCCCACATTGGATTAGGACAGCCTTGAGAGCCTTCTCGACACATTGTTGTGAAAGCCAGCATGGGTGCCTTGGAACGAAATCAGCACGTGAGACCATAAATTCCGCCTCGGAGAGATCCTCCAGAGCATATCGCATCCAACGTGCTGCCTCGGAGACTTCATCCAACCTGCTCATACAAGACTCGTCCCTCTTCCAGCGCTGACCCGATGAAATCTCCTATATTCCCCTTCCGCCGGTTAATCTCTTCTGGTGTGGCGACAAAAATATCCTTGCTGACAGGTAAATCTGAGAGCCGTTTACGGATTTCGATAGCCATTCCACGCTGATCGGCCACTGCCGGAAAAACAACCAGAAGATCAATATCGCTATCCTCACCACCCATCCCTTTTGCGAAGGAGCCGAAAAGGATGATTTTCTGCGGAGAAAATTCCCTTGATATGCGCTCAGTAATGACGGGGATAAAGTCTTCAGTTGTCATGGCCTTTGCCAAAGATTGTCGTTCCTCATCGAAGAATTCGGTATCCCCTGTAAT
>CAZORO010000703.1:0-2578 GCA_964581845.1 uncultured bacterium | reverse complement strand
ACTCGAAGATGGCTTGATAGAAATCGATGTCCCTGAAATCGGGCCAGAGGACATCGGTACTCACAATCTCGGCATAGGCAATCTGCCAGAGCAGAAAGTTGCTGACACGCATTTCTCCACTGGTCCGGATCATCAGATCAGGGTCCGGCATTCCCGCCGTGTAGAGATGGCTTGAAACCAGCTCCGGGGTGATCTCCGAGGACTTGAGCTTACCCTGGTGGACCTTTTTGGAGATGGCAGCCACCGCATGGGTGATCTCATCCCGGCTGCCATAGGAGAGAGCCAGAGAAAGCTG
Organism: uncultured bacterium; assembly: GCA_964581845.1. Taxonomy (GTDB): domain Bacteria; phylum Hinthialibacterota; class Hinthialibacteria; order OLB16; family OLB16; genus OLB16. The sequence continues at coordinate 2,283 of CAZORO010000703.1, read as the reverse complement.
CATCATCTTGCCTTTGGAGGTGGCCCGCCGTGTTTTCTCCAGTTGGTACTGGACATAGAGCGGGAGCTGTCTGAGGTTACCGACCCCCTCAAGACGGATTTCATTCTCCAGCATCTCCGGGATCTCCTCGCGTAGGAAGTCACGCAGGAGCTTCATTAAGGCCGCGATCTCGGTCCGTGGGCGTCTCCAATTCTCAGTGGAAAAAGCGTAAAGGGTCAGATAGGGGATTTCGAGTTTACGGCAGGCCTGGGCCACGGCACGGACCGACTGGATCCCAGCCCGGTGCCCCTCGATGCGTGGGAGCTGCCGCTGTCCAGCCCAACGGCCATTACCATCCATGATAATGGCGACATGACGTGGCAGAGGTTTTCCACCCATGCCCCCCTCTCCCCCTTGCACCACTTGAAGGAGCTGGTCAATCCATTCCTGGGCTTCACGGCTCGGTTCGTAGCTCATGGACTGAAAACTCAGAAGTGGAGGATCTCATCCTCCTTGTCTTTGAGAACCTTATCGATTTCGGCGATATACTTGCCGGTGAGCTTCTGCATATCCTCCATCGCACGCTTGCAGTCATCTTCCGGGATGGAGCCTTCTTTTTCACCCTTCTTGAGCTTGTCGTTACTTTTGTGACGGATATTCCGGATCGAAACCTTACCCTCCTCGCCAATACGGCGCACCACCTTAACCAGATCCCTGCGGCGTTCCTCGGTCAATGCGGGCAGGTTCAAGCGGATTACTAGGCCATCATTCTGCGGAGTAAGTCCCAGGTCGGATTTCTGAAGCGCCGTATCGATGGCCTTGATGAGGGAACGGTCATATGGTTGGATGACAATACTACGGGACTCGGGAATGGAGATATTGGCCAAGTGAGCGATCGGGCTCTTACCGCCATAACAGTCCACATCGATCCCATCGAGTATGGCGGCATTGGCACGTCCCGTTCGAATCTTATGGCATTCGTGCTGTGTCGCCTGCACCGAGCTTTTCATGTGGTGTTCAGCTTCATTGAGGATATCTTTTGTCGACATTACATGGCCTCCCTGAAAGAAAAATCAAGTCCAATTGGAGGGTCTGGTAAATCCCACATAAGTCCCAATCCGTTTGCCAGAGACGACCTCTTCGATCGCTGAGGGCCGGTCCATGTTAAACACGATCACGGGTAGATTGTGTTCACGGCACAGGGTGATGGCGGTCATGTCCATCACCCGCAGATCTTTGTCAACCACATCCTGGTAAGTGAGATGTTCGAGGAAACGAGCATCCGAGTGATGTTTGGGGTCCTTATCATAGACACCATCCACAGTGGTTGCTTTCAACAAGACCTCGGCGTTGATCTCATTGGCTCGCAGCGCCGCCGCTGTATCCGTGGTGAAATAGGGATTTCCCGTACCAGCGGCGAAAATCACCACGCGTCCTTTTTCGAGGTGGCGGATGGCACGGCGGCGGATGTAGGGTTCAGCCACACGGTCCATGCTGAGCGCCGATTGAAGGCGTGTCACCGCCCCTTCCTGCTCCAGGACCGCTTGGAGGGCGAGTCCATTCATCACCGTTCCCAGCATTCCGATGGTGTCCGAGGTGGTTCGATCGATCTCCATCTTGGTGGCACCCCGCCAGAGGTTCCCGCCGCCGATCACGACACCGATCTCAACGCCCTGCCGCGCGACACAAGCAATCTGCCGTCCGATAGAAAACGCTCTACCTGTATCAATCCCCCTCCCCGAGGGATCACCTAAGGATTCCCCACTCAGTTTCAACAGCACCCGCCGGTATGACAAAAAGTTTCGGTCTCCTCACAAGGAAGGTGTTACTGGAAAAAAAAACCCTTTTTTATCCACTCCCCTCCCAGCCCAAGAGGACCAGGAGGGGAAGAAATCCATATTACCCAGTCATCAAGCGCTCTCCAACTCCTCGCCGAGTTGGAAACGTGAGAAACGGCGGACGGAAATGTTTTCTCCTGTTGTGACAATCGCCTCCTTCACCAAGTCGCCGACTTTTTTCTTATCGTCCTTGATGAAGGGCTGGTCCACCAAACAGACTTCCTCGTAGAACTTGGAGAGGCGGCCCTCGACCATCTTCTCGATGACAGCGGCGGGTTTGCCGGAAGCTTCAGCTTGTTTACGGTAGATCTCCCGCTCGGCCTCGATCACGGAGGCGGGGAGCCCCTCGCGGGAGACGCTACGGGTTTGTGGGTTGGCGGCTACTTGCATGGCCAAGTCATTTACCAATGCTCTGAACTGATCGGTGCGCGCCACGAAATCAGTTTCGCAGTTGACCTCGATCAGA
>CAZORO010000702.1:0-2580 GCA_964581845.1 uncultured bacterium | reverse complement strand
GAGTGCTCTCCACTGCCCAGAAGCTTCCCCCGGGAACCTTCCATTGGGTTCCGGGAGCGCCGCATTCCGCGATCCCCATACTCCTGCGCGCGAGCGATTGCTTACTGCATCTTCCCGATACCGAGGATAGCTTCCCTGGTGTGGTGCTCGAGGCCATGGCCTGCGGGCTGCCCGTGGTGGCCTATGAAACAGGGGGGATTCCTGAACAATTGGACCAGGGGAATGCCGGGGTTTTGGTTCCTCGCGGGGATTGGCGGAGAGCGGCGGAAGCAGTCCGCGATCTAACATGTAATCGCGAGAGAAGAGAAAACTTGATCCACTCAGCTTTAAGGCGGCTGAACACTGAGTTCTCCCGTGAACAGGCTTTTGGATGGATTGAAGAGGTTTTTCGGGAGCGGGCGCGTTGGTAGGGATCCCTACCACACCCTCAGACTCGATGTAGTTGTGGGATCCAACACCACATCCAGCCGTGTGGCATCCCCGCCGATCACCTCGACCCCTGTAACGGTTCGGGGTTTATGTCCCTGAGCCGAGAAGGTCAATGTGTAGGTTCCGGGCAGCAGGAGGCGGTGGTAATCACCCACTTCAGGATCGCTGAATACGGGTCTGTTACGTCCCTCCACCTCCACCGTCGCCGAAAGGGGAATTCCGGAATGAGAACTGGTGATGACACCGCGCACTCCCGTGTGAACTCGTTCCATATAGGCCAGCATGGCTTCACGATTATTGTCCCAATAAGTGGACAGCTGCGAGACTGGTGGTGAAAAGGTATTGGCGAATTCAATGGTCACCTCAAAGCATCCCAGCCAGACATAGTTCCAGTCCTGCATTCCCCCGGAAATGGGATACCAGGAGATCCCGTTTGAAATACCGTTCTCGAAGAGCGTACTCGCGTACATCGGTGGATTGTTCCTCGAGTAGGTCAGAGCATTTTCGACAAAGACATCATTATCGGGTGTGTACCAATCAGGATCTTGTTCGATGTTGTTGTTAATGGAGTTGTCATAGGGATAATTCACTAACAGATCACCGGTGTGGAAATTGGCGGACATGACCGGGGAGTGATTGGCGGCGAATAACATCATGGCTTGCACCTCGGGGGAACGTCCATCGGGCGTGTTGACAGGGTCATCCACCCGGTCCGGGAAATTGCGGTTGAGATCGATTCCTTGAGCGTTGAAACGGGTGCGTGGGTTACGCGAATAACCATCTGGATTCATCAGCGGCATGATCCAGATCTCGGTTTCATCCACCAAGTGAGTGATGCGGGAATCATTCCCATAATCACTGAGCAGCAACTCGATCAGGTTCAAGGTCATCGCCACGCACAGGGTTTCATTTCCGTGCATGGTCCCGATGTATTTGAACTCGGGTTCGTCCTCCTCAAGATCGGGTTGATCCGAGATCTTCATGAACAGAAGGTCCCGGTTCTCGTAACTTTTACCAATACTCTCCAGCCTACACAGGTTGGGATAACTGGCCGATAGGTCCTGCAGAGCGGTGACCAATTCAGCATAGGTGGGATAGCTTGTGACCGGGTAGGTGACGGCTTTTGATACTTTCTCCTCCACCGGCCAGTAGTCCTCCAGGGAGGAAGGAATCCATCGGACCCGCCATCCTTTTTCCTGGACCCATTGATACTCGCTGGGTGTCAACCAAGCATGAATCTGTTTTTGATCAACGGAGTCGATGATGACCTTCCTCCCGATCAGGGATCTTATCTGCTCTTTGTCTTCCCGTTGAATTTTCGCCAGTTTCTTTTCGGGAGCAGCGGATAAGAGGGATTGGAACATCATGAATGTAATGCAAATGGCCATCAACCGATTGGTTATCATCATGGAACTCGGGAAAGGAAATGCTCTCACCGCCACTTAGTTCCTCAGGGTGAGGATGCGGCCATTTCCCTGGCAATGAGGGCACTCCTCGGAGAGCAAGGTGATCAGGCTTTCGCCGGTCCGTTTACGGGTGATCTGAACCAGGCCGATCTCCGAGAAAGTGGTGATATCGAAGGCAGCCTTGTCCTTGGAGAGGCCATCCTTGAGAACCTGAATGACCTTCTGGTTGTCTTTCAGAGTTTTCATGTCGATGAAGTCGACCACAATGATTCCACCGATGCCGCGTAAACGGATCTGGCGTCCGATTTCACTGGCGGCCTCCAGGTTGGTCTTGGTGATGGCCTCCATGCCGGCGCTGCCTTTGACATTCTTACCAGTGTTCACATCAATCGCAGTGAGTGTTTCGGTCTCCTCGATGATCAGATAACCACCACAATCGAGCCACACCCTTCTGGCCAAGGCGCGCTCGAGTTCTTTCTTGAAGCCAAAGGTGTTGAGCAACTCATCCGGCTCCACATATTCGGTTACCCGCCGCGAGAAAAGCCGTTTGGGCATCATCGAACGGACAAAACGGTCGATGTGCTGCTTGACACGAAGGCTGTCGACCAGGATGCGGTCAAAGTCATCCGAATAGTGATCGCGCAGGACTTGCTCGATGGGCGTCAACTCCCGGTGGATCAACATCGGATCCTTGGCCTTGCTGATCTTGTTGGTGGCTTCCCTCCAGCAGTCCAACAGGTTCTTG
>CAZORO010000701.1:0-2592 GCA_964581845.1 uncultured bacterium | reverse complement strand
ATTCGACAGGACCTGTCTGTAAGCGCAGAAGAGCCTGGTCCCAGCTAGGAGGTAAGGTTACCTCGGCCACATAATCCACCTCGCCGGAGAAATCCTCTCCCAGCCAGTCTTTCCAAACCCGCGACTGTGCGAAGGGTTTCTCCATCTGGGACATGGGCTGAATCTCGATATCCTGATCCCCAATCACATAATGCTTTTTGGGAATTGCAGTCAGCAGAGAATCCAGGGAGAGGTTGTCCTCGCCTGCTTCTGTTTCGTCATTCACATGAAAGTGGGAATCCACAGCTACAGTCTTCTCCAATTGGCCGTCATCTGTCAGGAAAAAGAGAGCCGGCTCACCCGGTAGGAGGCGAAGAGTGACAGCATTTCCATCCATGCCGCTCTGTGATGTCCGGCCTGTTATTGGGTCCATGCGGAGAGCAAATTTTCTGGAGTTTAAGAAGGTTCCCTGGTAGGCGGCATTTCCCTCGTTGAACAAGAAGACCACCTCACCCTGCGAGCAAGTACGAACCAACGTGCGGATCGAGGGACAAGCTGGTGTGAGAGTTATCAAGGGAGTAATCTGGGCGGCGAGCTGTTCCGCTGATCCGGTCAGAATGGAGTCCAAGGACCCTTCTGCGGGCTTGCCTGTTGTTCCGGGCAGGTGGTTCTCACACAAAACCTGTCCACCAGAAGTCGCCAAGGCCTGGAGCTTCTTCCAGGATTCCGGTGCCATCCACGAGACATCGCCTACCAAAATGGACTTATATCTCATGGCTCCGGCATGTAACTCGCCATTCTCGATGACTGTTGCGGGGGCTGAGAGCAAATCATCATCGATGATGTCAGCTCCGCATTGGCGCGCAAACAGTTCCGCCACCAGCCGGTCATGGGAAAGAGCCGCTTTTTCCCCGGCTTTGGGTCCTAATGCCCACATGTCGCGCACGGGGTAATAAACAGCAGCCGTCACCTTCGGTTGCCCGATCGACAACACATATCCCAGGCGTGCCACATAGGCATGAAACCCCTTGAGATGGTCCCATACCGGATTGATTTTCCCAAAGGAGGGGCGTTCCCCGACAATGTGATGGTCCTTGGTACTGAGTGGATAACACCCGATCACCATCAGGTTGAGCCCACGTACATACTGATAATCCGTCAGCCAGCGCATCTGTTCCGGGGTGACTCCATTCCCATACACGGCGAAGGACTCGGTGAAGGCATACCGGGTTCCATTCTGATGCGCTACACTGGCCGCGAAGAGTGGGAAATGATGCTGGTTTTCACGTCCAGGAAAGAGTTGACGCCAAATCAGGTCAACCCCTGGGACATCCAGGTAACGCAATTCCCGCATGACATGGCCAAAGCCATGAACGACTGCATTGATGGTCTCATCCTCGCCCCCTAAATGCCCCGCCGAGGCGATCCCATTCTCACGGCACCAGCCGCGCAGGGTCTTGAAGTAACTGTCCCTGAAGCGAGCGGTCCAGAGGTCAAAGAAGCGTACACGTTGGAACTGATCCTCCAGAGGCATATCCGCGCTTGGTTGAGAGAAAAGGGCGGGAAGGGCGGAGTATATGGGTTCGCCATAAGCCCGCTGCCAGAGGGTCTCCATGCCCGGTGTCCAGATCAGGCCTTTCCCTGGACCCCGCTGTGGCACTGCGGGTTCATCAGTAAAGGCAAAGGGGACAGACTTGCCAAACAGGGATCCAATGGCACCCTTATAGCCCTCATGGGTAAGAGAGACAAAACGCTGCACCGCTGCTGGATTCAAGAGGTCCGGCGCGCCCACTTGGGTGACTGAATACAGAATTCCTTGTTCACCCGCGGCTGGTGTCCAGGATTCCCCTGGCTTGAACACACGATGACCGGGTTCGACAAGCATTACAAGGGCTGTCGGTGGAACCATGTAAGTCCCGGTTACTGGGCCTATCTCTTGCCGCTCCAGATATTGCCGTTGAAACTCCGGATGTCCCTCAACCACCTTGCCCAGGGCGCTCCCAGAGGGCCATCCTCCTTCATCATAAAGCCACCAGCACATCCCCAGCCGTTCGGACTCCCCGGCGGCGATACGGACCCGTTCGAAGTATTCAGGAGTCAGGTAATCCGGGTCCATGCGGTTGTTGGTGGATTGGGGACGGAAGCCATGGGGCATGGGTAACATGCAGACGCTGCGGGCATCATGTCCAGCCATGTCTTGTAGTTGCTCAATGAGAAGTCTCTCCTCCAGTGGGTCATTCCACAGCCAGAAATACCCCGGCCAGAATTGAGCGGGTGGTTCGGCGAAGTGGTGGGAATCATATCCTGGAACAAGGTTAAGAAATCCAGGAGGAACCTCGCTGGGAGATGTTCCCGCGCAGACCGCGCATAGTAAGGAGAGTACCGCGTTGGTTGTCATTAGACCTCCCTTTCATCCTTGTGGGTGGTGATCCCGGGTGGTGTTTCGCACTCACGATAGCGGTAGGATAACCTTTCTCTCAAGGAGGTGGAAACCATGAAGATCAAAAAAACGATCCTCATTATCCTGGAGGCAGCCTGCATGACAACCCTCATCTCTCCTGGAATCCTAAGTGCCCATCAAGCCGAGGTCCGTGAGCTGAATGGGGCGCCCAC
>CAZORO010000700.1:0-2596 GCA_964581845.1 uncultured bacterium | reverse complement strand
AGTTTTGAGCCAATCAGCACCAAGAAAAAGGAAACCACGGAAGATCCCCGCGCTGGTCTGCATGTTCGTCCTCCACGACCGCAAAAACCTTGACAGGAAAGGCCGCTGCGATAATATCACCGCTAGTTTGGATCTGAGCAGGAGTAGCTCAGTTGGTAGAGCTCCACGTTGCCAACGTGGTTGTCGCGGGTTCGAGCCCCGTCTCCTGCTCCATCTTACTCCCCTTTCAGTGGCCTCCTTAAACCAGTTTTCCAGTCTTGGGGTCAGCACGTGACTTTCCGCTTTGATATCCTTTCATCCTGCGGTCAGGCCCGTTCCGGAAAGATAGAAACCGCTCATGGAGTTTTTCACACCCCGGCGTTTATGCCAGTAGGAACTCAAGGGACAGTCAAGGCGGTCTTGCCGGAGCAGCTTCAGGAATTGGGAGCGGAGATTCTCCTCTCCAACACATATCACCTGTACCTGCGTCCCGGCATCGAAATCATCGAACCTTTGGGGGGGCTGCACCGTTTCATGCACTGGGATGGCCCCATCCTCACCGACAGCGGGGGTTTCCAGGTTTTCTCACTAGCTAAACTCCGTAAACTCACCGAAGAGGGGGTACATTTCCAGTCGCATATTGATGGTTCCAGCCACCTGCTTTCCCCAGAAAGATCCATCGAAATCCAAGCGGCGCTGGGTAGCGACATCCTGATGGCCTTGGATGAGTGCCCCTCTGGAAAGGCACACCGGCAGGAGGTTCTCACCTCGCTGGAACTCACCGCCCGCTGGCTGGAAAGATGTGTGAGGACTCCCCGTAAACCCCATCAGAACCTTTTCGGTATTGTTCAAGGAGGCATGTTCGAGGACCTGCGCCTCTTGAGCCTTGAAAAGACGGTGTCTTTTGATCTTCCGGGTTATGCCCTGGGTGGTTTCTCAGTGGGTGAGGAAAAAGAGATCATGCAACACGTGATGGCTCTGATTACCCCTCAGATGCCCTGGGACAAACCACGCTACCTGATGGGAGTCGGCTTGCCTCAAGACCTGCTCTTTGGCATTGACCTCGGGATTGACATGTTTGATTGTGTTTTCCCCACCCGTGCGGGTAGAAATGGAGTTCTTTTCAACTGGAAAGGACGCCTTCATATCCGCCGTAACCAGTACCGTCTGGATGAACGTCCCATCGACGAGAACTGCGGCTGTTACACCTGCCGGAATTACTCTCTCGCCTATCTCCGTCACCTCGACAAAGCACGTGAAATCAATGCCAGTGTGTTGTGTACCATCCACAACCTCTTTTTTTATCAGGACTTGATGAAGGCTTGCCGGAAAGCGATTTTCGAGGGCGCCTGGCCAAGTTTTTACACGAAATGGATGGCTCAATGGGCTTATAGTTCTCAAGAAACAATGTGATCCCGCAAAGGCGGAGTGGCGAATTCATTCACCCTGTCACATGAGGATGTGAGATGGTTCGACGGAAAGGGCCAAGGCGAATCAATCGGTTACTCCATTTTTTTTACCCACGAGTCTACTCACACATTCACTTCTCCAACTCCGGTAACAGATTCGGTGTTGGTTGAAGGCTGAGTTCCTCCATTGTCAGCGTCGGTCCAGGAAGCGGCGTGGCAGTGGGGATGGGACGGTTCTCCACCTCCGCCGCCTGGGTCAGGTCAACCGATGCCTCGGTTAACCGCTCATACCGTTTGTGAAACTCGGCCCGTAATCGAAGAAAGCGTGGGTCGTTTGGTCCAGCGTATTCCACCGCCTTGTCAATGTCCCGTGCGGCGGATTCCAGCTCGCCCATTTGTTCATAAACATGGGCTCTATCCGCTAAAACCACCGAATCATTGGGACGGAAGAAGATTTCATCCTCAACATACTTGAGGGCTAACTTAAGGTCGGCGGTGCGGCTAGCCTCCAGGGCCTGAGAGGCTGATAGAATGGCACGCTCGATGTAGATCTGATAGCGCTCAGGTTGTTTCCGGACTGCGTCATCGAGGTCTTTGCGGGCTTCATCAAATCGCCCCAGGGCAGCGAAGACCTTGGACCGCGCGATCCGGAAGGGCACCATGTGATCAGCCAGGACAATGGCTTGCGTGTAATCCTCCAGCGAACGAGTCAGTTCACCAATCGTACGGTAGGCATCGGCCCGGACGAAGAGAAGGAAAGGAGATCTTTGGCTTTCCAGCCCTTTACTGTAATCTTCAATGGCTTCGCGGAATTTCCCCAGTTTGAAATAGATCTCTCCACGGTAATAGCGGCTAGTGGAGTCTTGGGGGCTCTTTTCAAGGATCCTTGATACGTCCACAAGTGCCTCTTCATACCGTTTGAGAGGCAGATACGACATAGCGCGGTTCATCCACAACCCGCGTCCCCGGAGTCCCAGCTCTTCAGCATGGTTAAAATCGGCGATCGCTTTATCGAAGTCCGAAACCAGCCGGTAGCAGATTCCACGATTGAGAAAGATGGCTGGATTCTCCGGGCTGACCGAGAGGATGTAGGTGTAGATCTTGATGTTCTCAAGCGGGTCTGGGTGGGCTTGCGTTGCGCAAGCCCACACCAAAAGCACCGTTAGAACAACAGGCCACCATCTCATTTGGCTTTGCCTTCCAGCCAG
>CAZORO010000699.1:0-2605 GCA_964581845.1 uncultured bacterium | reverse complement strand
GGACCACGTAAAAATGACCGGGTATCCGTTTCACATGCTTCGCAAGATACTCCCTTGCTTCATCCTCTCCTTTCTGCTGGTGTCAGTGTCTCTCGCCAGTAGTGACCATGGATGGGATACCGGCGGACACGGTCGGCATGAGCATGACTCGCATGGCCCCGACATGGTGCCAGTGGTGCGTACCAAGGTCGTACCAGTGGAGGTTGAGCACAGTGTCAGTGCCTCGGACTATGTGACATACACGGTTGGAGCGAGAACCAGTGTCGAAATCAAGAATCCGGTCATCATCCCGGACAATTTCGTCCGCTCGAAGGATGGTGAATTCGCCGAGGGTATCTCGCTGGCTGGTGAGATCAGCCGCACGGTTCAATATCAAGAGGGAGAAGAGCCCCCCCCAGCCGCGGACGTTGATGTTGTCTACGCTCAGATTCAGGTGACCTCCAAGGACAAGAAACGGGAGTCCTCTATCATCCGTGAGGAGATCAACCTCGCGGATGCCAAGATGGAACGAGAGGTGATCGGAGACCCGATTGTGGTATTGCGCTGGTCGTTTTTCATGAATGTTTTCATCCCTTACACCCAACTCCGGGATGTTCTTTATGACTTGCGGGGAGCCTTGGCCAGGCAAGTGATCGTCTCGATTGTGCTGGTGGATGGGGCGGGGAATATCCTGGTCGGACCGGGCGGTGCAGTGACCATTGCACAGACCATCACCATCGGATCCTTTTTCTTACCGCCGCGGCTCCAGCCGGGAATTGTGTGGCCTATCTGGAGTCCCGTGATTTTGATCCCACGCTGCCCGATCCCCTTCCCAGGAATGATCACACGCCGTCCGGGAGGCACACGGATTGGAACTGGTGGAACCACGGGACAGATGGGAGGGGCTCCTCCAGGCAGAAGAATCGGTGCTGGATCGGGGACCACAGGCACGGCGGGCCAGCAGACAGGAACTGGCGCAATACCCGGGCGGAAAATGGGCGCCGGAGCAACCGGGACCGGCCAAACCACGGCGGGAGGCATGATCGGTGGGGGATCGGAGGTTCTCGCTCCCACCATTGCCGTGACAGTTCCCTCAAAAAAACAGATCGTCTACTGGTTCTCTCTACCTGAGAAAGATGGGGACCGTCACGAAGTCAATCTCAAGCTGACCAATTTCTCGATTGGACTGGGCCTGGCGAACCTCAGTGTGATCTCTAAAGATCAGGAAAAGGAATTCAAGCGTTCGCGCGCCCTCATTGATGCTCTGCCAAATGTCTCGGTGGCCCTGGAGATCGGAAAAACAGAGGAGCTGAAAACCCTCGACCTCTCCAGCAAGGTGGCGGCTATCAGTCCGGAGAATCGAACTTATATCTTGGTTCTGGCCGCGCCAACCATTGATGAGAACTATGTCGAGATCAAACTGGATCCTGCATGGGCGAAGAGTCTCGTTTTTGTCGAGTCCTCCGAGATGAGTCTTCCCAGTAAGATCCAGCTGGCCGATAAGAAGTGATCTTTAGCGGCTGATCTCAATCGGATCGGGCACACTCCGGACGGGTTCATCTCCATCGAGAACACCATCCAGAAGGTCTCTTGGCACCATGCCTCCCAGGAAGGGCAGGTTCTTCATCGGAATCGGGACCTCGGTGTTGGGGTCTTGACGGACCGGGACTCCATTGATCTCCACCTGAAGAGAGCCAAAGGGCGGTACTCCTGCGATCAGCGCGACTTGCCCAAACACATTCATCAACGCCAGCCGCCGGTTAAGGTGCTTGGAAACATCCGCGAAGGTGGAGAGACCCGGAACCAGAGCCCCATGCGCGTAACCATTCATCAGGTGTTGCACGAACAGGCTATGCTCCTCTCCCCATGCGATCTGGAAAGACTTGCAGGCCGAAAAGACCGCGACTCTACAGTTCAGGCCCTTGCTTCCGCTAGGTCCTCCCTCGAGGTCGAAGAAGCCGCCACCCCGGGTTTCTCCTGAGATGTTCTCAACAGCCTCTGAACTCGTCCCCAGTTCCACAGCTGGAGGGGTTAGAGGTTGATTTTGTTTCTGGTTTTGTGTGGGATTCTCCCCAAAGAAAGAATCCAACTCACCGCTACGGGTCTTGGCCTCGGGTGTGGCTTCATCCGGCATGCTGCTGAAATCCAGGTCCAGGTTCCGCGATCCCTCGCCTGAGTGAGAGGAACCCAAAAAGAGCACCCAGAAAGCGCCCCGGTTCAGATCCATGATGGCCCGCAGATCATCATCCAGCAGCAGAGTGCCGGGATCCCCCAATTGGGCATCAAAGGGACATAGGGCTTCATCTTTACGGTCATACTCATCGCCATCGAGGTCGGTCACCTGAGCGCCGTGCCCGCCGAAAGCGAAGAAGAGGACTTCGCCGGGAAGGGCACTGGTGGCCATCGTGATGAGGGCATTGCGGATCGAGTCTCTTGTAGCCTGCTCATTCTGAAGGGTCAGAATGGAGGGTGGGGAATACCCGTGCGAGGAAAGCAGCTGCATGTAAGCATTGGCGTCATTGGCCGGCCAACGTAAGGCAGGCAACGCCAGGTAGTTGGAGAGTCCCACCACGAGCGCCTTAGGTCCGGTTGCAAGGGGCGGGGGGGGGGGGGGAACAGACGGAGG
>CAZORO010000698.1:851-2609 GCA_964581845.1 uncultured bacterium | reverse complement strand
TGTGCGAACCATAATCGTATTCCCTTTTCTTTCTTGTGTCAGTTGGGGTGGTATACAGATTTATTGGTGTTTCATGTTTGGATTCCTGAAGGGGTATCAAGTCTCTCTGATTCCAAGCCGTTGTGTTAGAGCAGAAGGAAATGGGTATATCAACAGAGAATTGGGAGGTATTACCGATTCCGTACCCCACAGCAATGTCAAGGAATGCTTGACCTGGTCCGGTTCATTCTCTTATTTCAACCCAGAGTGCTTTTCAGTGAATTTCCACAAGGAGAGTTCGAATGACTGGGGCAGCTACTTTCCCCCCTCGCTTCGGATAGTGAACCAAACGGCTTGTTTGTCTGCCGGAGAAAGAGCCATCAGATCACATGAGGTAACGAAAACGACTCTCATCAGGAACTGCTATATCTAAGCCAATCCTAATCTTCTGCTTGATTTCATCCATCCATCAGGCCAATATGCTCACCTAGCCACACTCCAATGGAGATTCCTCTATGATTCCTCCAGTCTCTCAGACTGTCCCCGAAGTTGGCCAAGCCGTTCGTGTTCGTAACCGTCTTGCATCAGTCCGTTCCGTGGAGCCGTTTGACACTAAAGACGCCCAGGGCCGTCTCCACATGGTGGAGCTCGAATACCTCGACGACTGCCGTCACCCTGAGATTGATCTACTGCTCTGGGAAGCTGAGGCCACAGGTGAGGTCATCGGCCGGACTTCTCTACCTGGAGTGGATTCCCGTGATCCGGATTCCCCCTCCGTGCTCCACGCCTTTGTGCATTCCCATCGCTGGACCCGGCTGAATCGACTTCGAACTCGTAGCCGGATCGAGGATGAGCCTTTGTTGGGCGTCTGGAACTCTGCCATCCAGGTTCATCCCTACCAGTTGGAGCCGGTGCTCGCTGCTCTCCAGATGCCACGCGTCAGCCTTCTACTGGCAGATGGCGTGGGATTGGGAAAAACCATTCAGGCGGGCCTTGTCCTCGAAGAGCTCCTTCTTCGACGGAGAATCCGCCGCGTCTTGGTGCTTTGCCCTGCTATGTTGCAGCGGCAATGGAAATATGAACTCCGCCGGAAATTCAACCTGGACTTCGAGATCATTGACTCCGAGTCCACCTTCCAACTCCGGCGCCGACTCGGGATCGATACAAATCCCTGGAAGGCCTCCCCCCGTATCATTACGTCAATGGACTACCTCCGGCTGCCGGATATTCTGCAGCAATTCTTGCAGGCCTCCGGGGCGGCTGTGGACCAGTCCCATGCCAATGGTGACGAGTCACCTCACGCTGCCTGGGACCTCCTGATTGTGGATGAGTGCCACAACTTCGCACCTCAAGGTGGGAATCGATCCAGCCAACGAACCAATATGCTCCGCGAGGTTCGCTTTCTCTTTGAACACCGTGTTTTTCTATCCGCCACTCCCCACAACGGAAAAACAGTCTGCTTCACGGGTCTGCTCGAACTCCTGGACCCAGTCCGTTTCCAAATGTCCGTTGAGATGGATGACAAGGATCACCAGAACCTTAACGAGGTTCGCATACGGCGGCTCAAGTCAGACATCAACCAGCACTCCCTGCGTCCGCCCTTTGCGGATGAACTCCCGCCCAAGGAGATCGAGGTCCACCTGTCAGAGCAGGAGGCAGCCCTGTACAAGGCATTGCGCACTTACCGGGAGAGAGGCCAGGAGATCTTCGATGAGAAATACTCCCCGACAGAGCGTTGGGTGAGCCGGTTTGTCTTCTCTCTCCTAACCAAACGCCTTC
>CAZORO010000698.1:0-841 GCA_964581845.1 uncultured bacterium | reverse complement strand
CTCCTGTCCTTTTGCGTTTGCCCGTACATGGTGGCGGCACCTGGGGGAGGAATCCGTGCCCGTAGCGGAAACCGAGGCCCTCTTCGGTCTAGCCAAGGCTTCCACCGAGAGAGCGGAGGATGCAGTCAAGAGCGATGGTGAGAAGACACAGGTCGAAGAGGATGCCGCACGCCATGGTGGGGCCTGGATCAGGACACGAGAGAAGGGCCTTCAGGACCTGCAGAGGACGGTCAGTCAGGCGCTGGAGGCGTTAGGCTATGGCCGCCAGATCGTCGAGGATGAGAGCAAGACTCCCAGCCTCGCCCGGAAGTCTGACTCAAAAACCGAGGCGCTGGTTCGATGGGTGAAGAAGAACCTCTTCGACGGATCGGGAAGGCTACGGGATGATGAGCGACTCATTGTGTTCACTGAGTACAAAGAAACGCTTGATTTCCTCGAACAGCGATTCCGCCTTGAGGGATTCGACAACAACACCCTGAGCGAGCTTTTTGGAGGAATGACTCCCGCCGAATTCGAGACTGTCCAACAGGAATTCGAGGATCCGACAGCCGCTGTCCGCCTTCTGCTTGCGACCGATGCCGCATCCGAAGGTATTAACATGCAGGAATGCTGCCGGTGGGTGTTTCACTACGATATCCCCTGGTCACCCTCCAAGATCCTCCAGCGGAATGGCCGTGTTTCGCGTCATGGCCAGATCCGGGATGTCCAGGTTCACTACTTCCGGTGTGATCAGGTCGAGGACATGGAGTTCCTTCTCAAGGTGGCCAAGAAGGTCCAGCAGGTCGAGGAGGATCTTGGTAGTGTCGAGAGAGTCTTCGATATCGCGCTCCAGGACCATCTG
>CAZORO010000697.1:0-2611 GCA_964581845.1 uncultured bacterium | reverse complement strand
CCTCACGGATGAAGTCATCCACGGTTTTGATCCGTGCACGGATCGCTTCGACCTTCTTCAAAGCTTCTTCCTGTTCAGCGGGAGAAGAATCAGGGGACATGCGAACCAGGATATGGCGTGCCGCAACCGCATCTTCCTTGGAGAGAAAGGCCTCCGGCTCCTTCGCCATGACCGCTTCGATGGAGGCATCAGGAACTTCGACGTGTACCGCGATGAAGCGGGCACGGTATTTCTCGGGGAATTGAAAGCTGGCTTGCTCGGATTCGAAAAATGATTTGAGGTCCTCCTCCGTAAAGGTGACACGGCTACGGAAGTCCTTCGCCGAGAAGGTGATCGCGGCGACATCCCGCTCGACCGGAACAATGAACTGCTCCTTGTTTTGGTTGAACCAGCGCACAAGGTTCTCCTCGTCCGGTGTGGCCTGGCCGATGAAGCTGTCGGGCGCCGCCTCCAGGTAATCAATTTTCATCCGTTTGGGGAACCGGTAACGTTCGATGTGTTTCTGGAAATAGTCCTGAACCTCCTCGGTGGTGGCCTGAACCTTGTCGAAGACATCCTCAGAGTTGAAGAACAGAACCTCGATGTTCCGTGTTTCTTTCTGACGTTTCAGCGCGCGTTGGATGTCTTCCTCGGTGGGAACCGCGGTCCCGCTCACATAGTTCATCGCCAGCCGCACATCCATATTTTTGCGCACCGACTCAAAGAAGGCTTCCTCACTCTCATAGCCGGCTTGCTGCAAGAAGTGCCTTAACGCGAGTGGATTCGGCTGACCGCCACTACCCCCGGTTAGCTGCATGTTGATCGAATGACGCACTTCTTGATCCTGCGTGCGCAGATTGAGGTCACGCGCCAACTGGCGGGCGAGTTCTTGACGAACCACCTGCTCAAGAACCATTTGACCGTGAGGTTTTTCGGGGCGTACGGGAGTGTCTGAGTAAAACCTGCTCACCTCCTTGCTGACCGCATCGTAGTCGGTGTATGAAACACGCTCCCCATTCACCCAGACCGCGGTGAACCTGTTGAGCTGGGCCCGTTGTTGGAGCTGGGTCGTTCCATAGAGCGCGATGAACACCACGATGAGCGGGTAGACAAACCACTTCGCCACCTGCCTCTTTCTTTCACGTAACCAAATGAGCATCGAAGAAAAACTCTCCTTGGATGAGACTGGAAGAACCAAACGGGTAATCTATAGGAAAGCGGGGGGAGCTGAGAACCCCAGTGGGAAAATACCCTCAGTGGTGGCTCTTGCACACCCATGGACCAGGAGGAAAACAAACCTTAACAGCCAGTTGAAAAAGTTTATAGCAGTGGATTGCCATCACATCATCGAGTTTTTCAACAGGATGTTAACCACCAGAAGCTGAATGGCTTGAGGTTCCCACCCCCTGTGTCCCCGTGGCAATCCGGGTCACTCGCAGAGCCTCCTCGTAGCCGGCCCAGGCCTTCCTGGCCCGGTCCATGTGCTCGGACGAAAGCCCATCGCGCATTGAATCGGGAATCCGGTAGTGGCCGCCGATGGTTCCAAAGGAAGTCAGAGTATGTGTCTGTGAGACTTTGCCTGGATCCTGCCATGCATCAATCAACAACGGTTCGGCGGTTTTCGGAGCAGTGGCGTCGGAGATCAACGCGATATGCCATGTCTCCCAACCATTCCGCTTGTAAATCACGATATCCCCCGGCCGCCATTCCTCAGCCGTCTTTGACGAGTACTTAGTGGGAAGCGTTAGCGCCTTCCGGCTGAAAAAAACATCCAACAGCGCGGTCCGGCGATGGGCCCAGCTCTTGTCGATCCCCCGTTGAAAGGGACCCATCCGGGCACGCCGGTAAGGGCCTGGTTCGGAGAGGTAGTCCTCATAAACCAGCTCTTGCAGATCGATTCCGCCGGCCCTGAGAGCACGCACCACCACATCGCAGCATAGACCCTCACGGGGGTCGATATCCCCGGCGGGATAAGCGATCTTGGGATAAGACATCTTGTAACGTGTGGGGAGACTTGTCATCGCTTTCGCGGCGTTGACAATCTCCGCCGCCACAGCCACCGTGGCCTCCGAGGTGGCGGAGGAAGGCCTGTCCACGGCGAAAGAACTACTCGTGATTACCGCCACGAGCGCAAATAGAATGGATTTATAAAAGAACATCTGAACCCACAACCCCCGAACGCAAGAAAGGGGTATATTTCCCGATTCCCGGATGGGTGGCAAGACCGGTTTCCACCTTGTACTAAAGCCGCTTGACACTCCCATCCCCCAGCAGTGATAATAGTTACAGATGAAATGATTGAAGACGTACCGAAACGATTTTCCCGGCATTGCAATCCTACATGTCCCGAGGACATACACGCCGCCAGAAAACGTGTCATCCCAGGAGCATACCTCCAATCATCGGAATCCACTCTCCGGAATAAAGTGATCCTGAGCAACTTATTGCCCCCAATGCCAATCCTGGCTCTCCATCCATGAGCGAACACACCCACTTAATCCGGCTGAGAGACTCGCACGAATGCGCGGTCATCTATGGCAACCTGGATGAGAATCTCAGGCTGCTGGAGGAGGAGTTTGACGCTCATCTGATCGCACGTGGGGAACAACTCCGCATCCAGGGTGGATCCGAT
>CAZORO010000696.1:0-2615 GCA_964581845.1 uncultured bacterium | reverse complement strand
TGGTTGACGGTGGAGGGTCCTCCCGAGGACTACAATGAATGTAACCGTCTGCTGGATGAGATCATCGCCGGCAAGTAAGTCTGATAGAGGGGCGGGCCTTACGGTCCGCCCCCTTCCTTTGATTACCTGACGACAAGTGTGGCCTCACGATCCTCGGCTTTGTGGGGAAGCTGGATGGTAAACTCGGTTCCACGGCCAAAATCGGAGCGAACTGTAATCGTCCCCCCCAGACGATGAATGATCCGTTGGGTGATGGCCAGTCCCAATCCTGTACCACCCGGTTTGGTTGTATAGAACGGATCAAACATCCTTGCCAGAGTCTCTTTCCCCATGCCACACCCCGTGTCACGTATCCTCACCTGCCAGGTATCCGGGCTGGGAGCTTCCAGGAAAACATTTACCTCACCCTCGCGTTCGATGCTTTGAACCGCATTGAGCAGGAGGTTCACGAAAGATTGAGTGAGAAGGTTCTCATCGGTGAAACACGGGGCTGTTTCCAGGGAGCTTTCAAAGTGCATGGTCACCCGTTCTGGAGCCTGATAGGCGACGAGATTCACGGCCCGTGTGACCACCAAACGGAGATCCGTATCCGTTAAACGAAGCTGTTCCTGTGAGGCAAAAGCGAGGAGCTGACGTAGGATTTTCTCGCAACGTTCCGCCTCAGAGGACAGGACATCCACTTCCTCGATCAGGCCTGGTCCTGGCTCCAGCTTCTTCTTGAGGTAGTTTGCACAGGACTTGATGATTCCCAGGGGATTTCCGAGCTCATGAGCCAATCCAGCGGCCAGTCTTCCCACCGCCGCGAGTTTCTCCGCGCTGAGCAGCTGTGCCTCCAGGGATTTGTACTCAGAGATGTCACGTAGAAGGACCAGCCAACCGAGGCGCATCTCCTCGGTCTGTCCGATGGCGGCTACGCTGGCGATAAAGGAACGTTTTTGACCCGACTTCTCTTCGAGCACCACCGGAACGCTATCAACCCGACCCGCTGGCTTGAAACGTGCTTCCTCCAGCAGGCGTTCGACCGGCGCGGCAACCAAATCAGGGGTTAGATTCGCCCAGAATTTAATCTCCCCCTCTCCCCCCTCCCAGGGAGGATGACTCCGGTCACCGAAGACATGGGGAGGTTCCAGCCAGTACATGTTCCAAAGGTCTTGAGCCACCTGGGATGGCTCGATGGGAGTGCGGACTCCCATCAGACGGCGAAGAAGGTCCTCGGCGGAGCGGTTGCAGATGCGTAGCTGCTGGCTTGGATTGAAGACCATCACCGCGTCGCTCATGCTCGAGAGCACCTCGCGGTTCTGTTCACTTTGATAGCGCAAGCGTTCGTTGATGGCAAATATCCTTTGCTGCTGGGAGGTGAGCACCTGTACTAGAAAGAAACTCATCAGGATAGCACCCCAGATCAGGGCAACACGCAAAGCAACCATTGCGGTCACATCAGGATCTGACAAACGGTTGACTGGGAGCGCGCAAACCAGATACACCAGAGTCATCAGGATATCACTCCAGAGTTTCTTGTAGGGATCCTGGAAGAGCGCTCCGGAACGAAGGATCGGCATGAGGAAGAGGTAAAAGAAATTACTGTCGAGACGACCCGTGAAAAGGGTCATCAAAGATACAAACAGCACATCCACCACCAGGGAGGGGACACTCCACAAACGCAGGTGAGTGACCTTCACTACCCGTCCAAGAAAAAGCCAGCTGAAGAGGAGGTTGGTAAGGGCATAAAACACAAGAACCGATATGATCTCCCAGCGGGCGATCTGGCTGCGGTCCTCGATCAAGATGATTGGAAAGGCGAGCAGGAAGATCAACCACTTGGTGGGGAT
Source organism: uncultured bacterium (assembly GCA_964581845.1). Classification (GTDB taxonomy): domain Bacteria; phylum Hinthialibacterota; class Hinthialibacteria; order OLB16; family OLB16; genus OLB16. The sequence goes on along the minus strand of CAZORO010000696.1, from coordinate 786 downwards.
GACAGACCGTTGTTCGACTGAATAGAGCCAGTGGAGTGTCTCCAGGGAATCACTCGAACCCGCTGGGACTGGAATCAAACGGTTCACATGGCCGGTACGGTTGAGGATCATCGCATCCTGGGTCCGGAATAAAGGAATGTACCCCTACCGTCAGTCCGCGATGAGGTCCTCAATGTTGTTATAATCCTCGGCGGCCGCATCGGGCAGTTTCTCATAGTCACCAGTACGGAACGAGATGGTATAGGGAGTGTTTTCGTAACGGCGGTTATCAGATTCGGTTCTGACACTGGAGGGGATGGTGATTTTGTATCTCCGGTTTGGATTCACGGGAAGCTGAATTTCAACCCGCTGGCCATGCGGGACCCGTCGTTGGGTCAAAGAGGGCACCTCACCTGTCCGGGGTGAAACCTTGAGCCGTTCAGCCAGCTGACGGAGGTCGACCGCCTGATTGAACTCGATCAGGATGGGTTGACCAGGAAAGAGAAGGACATCCTTGGCTCCCGAGGGGGGGTCACTTGAGAGGATACGGGGTCCACCGGTAGTAAAGCTCAAGACATAAGGCTCCTCCAAGTGGTGACCTTCCACCGACTGGAGCACGGTTCCAATCGTAACGGTATACTCGCTATCAAACTCAACTGGAGGTCTTTCTGTCCGGAGCAGTTCGATGGAGATGAGATCCGTCTCTGTAGACTCCACCCTATAGGCCACTTGTGGATACACCGTGACGGCTTGGCTGGCGGTGTTCGGAAGAAAGCGCTCATTGAAACGGACACGGACATGGACACG
>CAZORO010000695.1:0-2618 GCA_964581845.1 uncultured bacterium | reverse complement strand
GAAACGTCAAATACTAGGCACCATGGGTCTACTCAGTGGGATTCTATCGCTCTTGTGCTGGTTGGTGATGTTTTCCGCCGGAACCGATGTCTGGCATGACATCGGAAGTCCCGACCTCTGGAGCCCGGAACAACCACCTTATCCTGATGTCCGTGCATTCCTGTGGGCTTATTATCTCCTGTTTCCAGTTCTGTTAATCCATACGGCCCTCGCAACTATTGGATTGATGGCCTTGCGGAAACAGGAGCGGAGTGGTCTGCCTGGATAATCTTCAGGCAGATTGCGGCAACGGTTCGAGGTGTTCCTCCAAGGCACATATCGCACGCACCATCTCGGCTTTACAGCTGACGATGCTCTCGACCGCATTGGCCGCACGTAGAGCCAGTAGGGCTTCCTCGGAGGCAAACCGGGCGAGTTTTTCCGCGCTGGCACGGCGGATCTCTGGATCTTCATCGCTCAAACCCGCAATCGCACACTGCAACTCTGTTTTCTCGTTATTTTTTTTCCAGACAGGTAAGCCAGACGCTTTCCGTTGAGACCACGAAGGTGGTTTACTTCCATCAGAACTCATGAGGTTATCCCCTCTCCCCAAATAGCCGTCAAATATGCCACTTCTCAGTTTCATCCAACCTGTTTCATAGACTCCTTAAACTTGAGAAAGATTCACAAAAAACGTTCTTTGATAAACCCTGTAACGTGAATAGGTAGGATTTGTGATTGAATACAAAAAAATTGTGAAAAACAACTGGAATTCCAGTGACGCTCTCTCTGTGGCTGAGTATACTTTAAGTGGGGTAATGATCTTTCCTGGAGGATTCCATATCTTTTGGGAAGAGGCATGACCTTTTTTTGAGGTTCTGAATTCCATTTTAGAGCATCGCCTGTAATCCCGATGGCAGGAGGGTGATATGTCACAGTCACTCCGCACCTTGGGCTTCTCCATCTTTGTCCTGGCAGTACTCACATTCTCATCTACATGGGCAGCTGAAGTCTTAACACCTGGTGATTTGAATTTTGACTCGGTCACCAACCATGATGACTTCTTTAAGCTACTCCTGGACTTTGATCCTTCGGGGCCAAGATTGGCGCCCGAGGCTGATTCCAACAACGATTTGAGGGTTGATCACAAGGATGTCCAGGCCGCGATCTTGGGACGTCTCTTGGGAAAGGGGGCGGTGAACCCCCCCGAACCCTCGCAAACCGGTGTGGTGACCGGTGTTCTTTTAAAGGATGTGGGTGATGCCTTGGTGGTGATCCCCATCCCCGGCGCAACGGTTTGGATCTCAGCGGAACAGGGATTCAGACTGAAAACCACATCCGGTGAAGGTGGCGATTTCTGCTTTGAGGGAGTCCCGGCTGGTACAGCGAGGGTTACCGCCTCGCACCCGGATTACCACAAGGCCCGAGCCAAAGTCGAAGTAGCGGCTGGAGAAGAGACTTCTGTCACTCTTTGGCTGGCTTCCCGGAATGATAATCTGGTGGACCTGAGCGGCTTTGTGAAAGGCGCCTTATCCAATGATCTGACACAAACAGTCCCCATCCAGGGAGCTGCGGTCCGGATCATCCCCATCAACGATGATGGCATCACTGGTGACTTCGACCCCTCGCACCTTCCCGGTGAGGAAGATGGGCATCAAGTCGTGTTCACCGATGACCAGGGACACTATGCCGTGCATGACCTGTCCGAGGGGAAATACCGCTTGGTTGTTTCAGCCAAGGGCTATCAATCCGAGGAGCGCGGGATCGAAATCCTCTCCAACGAAAAGGAACACAAGGAGGACTTCATCCTTCTACCAGTGGTGCGTCCTTTTGGAGCTGTGGCGGGAACTGTCTATTCCTATGATCCCCGTTCAGCTCGTCCATTTGATGCACCCCTGCCAGGTGCTCGTGTGGTTTTGAGGCCAGCACATGCCGATGAGGTGACGGCTTCGCATTTGCGGCATTATGAAGCCATCTCCGATGGGTCGGGACAATATATGATTAGGGGTGTTCTTCCTGGCAAGTATATCGCCCGCGCGGTTGCGGCATTTCATTATCCAGCCACCGCTGAAATTGAGGTTATCACTCAGGAGAAAACAATTCAGGACTTCCATCTCGAGAAGATCCTCGGCACGAAAGGCGCGGTGGCCGGGACGGTCACTGGGGTAACACCGGGAGTGGAGAATCCGGTTCCCTTGGAGGATGCACTGGTGAGTCTCCTCCCAATGTGTGGGGAAGTGACAGACTCTATACCTTGGGCCGATAACCTCATTGATGCGGTAAGAGTCCGCAGCGTGACCACGGATGAGGAAGGGAAATACACCTTCCGTCAAGTCCCGGCGGGTGATTATATGGTGATCGCCTGGGCACGAGGCTGGGGGTCGGCCACAGGCGCGGCTACAGTGATCCCGGATGTGACCGCGGTGGTGGATCTGCAGATCATTCACCAGCCCCCACCCCCGCAAGCATCCCTTCAAGGCACTATCTTTGGCGTTGTCCCTGAGACTCTCGGACTTCCAGTTCCAATCGTGGGCGCTCGTGTCATCGCCATTCCAGCCAACTCCGATTGGCTTGACAATGTATCGATTCCAAGTGGAGCCGAAAAAGATGGTAATCCCGGCCAGGTTTCACCACCCATT